>NZ_JAGMUF010000091.1:0-224 GCF_019049125.1 Streptomyces sp. AC602_WCS936
GCGCCGAAGTGGAAGACGACGGCCGTCCTCGGCCCCGCCCCGGGCACCAACAAGCCCGTCGACGTCGTCGAACTCGTGCCGCGCACCGACCGGGACATGGTGCTGGCCCGGCTCGCCTCGCCCGCCACCGGCATCACCCCCGTCCCCTTCGCCACCACCGCGCCCGTCGCGGGCGAGGAGCTGACGGTCGTCGGGTACGGCCGGACCAAGGACGAGTGGGCGCC
>NZ_JAGMUF010000092.1:0-254 GCF_019049125.1 Streptomyces sp. AC602_WCS936
ACCATGAACACGAAGTCGGTGAGGGCGGGGCTGTAGGCCGCGCCGCCCGCGCACGGGCCGAGCATCACGCTGATCTGCGGGATGACACCGGACGCCTTGGTGTTGCGCTGGAAGATGCCCCCGTACCCGGCGAGCGCTGAGACGCCTTCCTGGATACGGGCGCCGGCGCCGTCGTTCAACGACACCAGCGGCGCACCCGCCGCGATGGCCATGTCCATGATCTTGTGGATCTTCGTGGCGTGGGCCTCGCCCAG
>NZ_JAGMUF010000009.1:0-102235 GCF_019049125.1 Streptomyces sp. AC602_WCS936
GGAGTACGGGGTGCGGTGGGTGGTGGATCGGGGGGATGGGCTGCGGGGGGTTGCGGGGTTGCGGTTGGTGGCGCGGGGGCCGGGTGGGGAGATGTTGTACGCGGTGGTGGGGTGAGCGGGGTTGGTGTGGGCGCGGGGTGGGTGTCGCGGCCCGGCGTTGCGGTGTGGGGCGTGTTGGTGGGGGTGGGAGGCGCAGCCCGGCGCTGCGGGGTGCCGCTGCGCCCACCCGTGCCGCCCTGGGGGTACCTCCCAGGCCGTTCAGGCACTGGGGGAGGCACGACTGCCCGCAGCTGCGGCGGCTGGGGCGGGCGTCAGTGCAGGATGCCGGCTGCCAGGCGGGCCGCGCGCCTCGCGCGTGGGGTGGCCAGGCGGCGTAGTGCCGGGCGGATGACGGTTGCCGTGGCGCCCACCGGCTGCCAGCGGATCTGTAGTCGTCCCGGGTTGTGGCCCTCCGGTTCCACCGTGACCCGGTGGGGCAGGGCGCCCGAGTGGTAGGGGACCCGGGCGGTGAGGGGTGTGAAGGCGAGCGGGGCCAGGAGGAGCCCCGTGTGGGTCCGGCCCTGGTGGCGGAGCCGGAGTACGGGATGGCGGACGCCCTCGAAGCCCTGGAGGGGGAGGCGCGCCGCCGCCAGGTCCAGGCGCACGCTGCCCTCGAAGACGCCGGGGCGGACGGGCGAGAGGCGGAAGGGGACCGTGAGGCGACGGCGGCCGGGGGACAGGTGGAGGACGGCGCGTTGGGGGCCGACCGGGAGGCGGAGGGCCGGGTCGTAGGTGCGGACGGTGAGGTCGACCGAGGCGCCGGGGCCGCGTGCGATCTCCGTGATCTCGTGGCGGAGGTGGGCGGCGAAGAACGGGCGGGTGTCCAGCTCCAGCTCCGTCAGGTCCAGCTCGCGGCGGGCCCGCTGCGAGCGCGGGACCTCCGTGCCCCAGTAGGTACGGCCGTCCGCCGCGTCCGGCGTGATGTGGCGCGGGGCCACGCCGTGGCCGAGGCCCCGGGCCGCCACCCGTACGTCGGACAGACGGCCGTCGCGGACCAGCTGGAGCACCACCCGTTCGTCGCAGGGCAGGCGCGCACAGGCGCCCGGGGCGAGCGTGTCGAGGTAGGGGACCATGATGTCCGCGAAGGACGCGAGCCACGTGTCGTCCCGGTACGGGAGGTCACCGGCGTACATCCGGAAGTCGTGCTTGAGGAACTTGAAGTCCTTGTCCTCCCGCAGCGACTCGTGCCCGCTCTCCGCCAGGAACCCGTCGATGAGGCGCTGCACGTGGACGCGGTCGCGGACGTTGGTCAGCTTGTGCCGCTGGTTGGAGATGGAGGCAGTCTCGGAGGCGGCGTACGGGGCGATGTACCAGCGGTAGACCGGCTCGGGGACGACGGTGAACGTCTTGGCCAGGCAGTACGCCTGCGCCGAGAAGAGCTGGTCCTCGTAGTGGATGCCCTCCGGGAAGCGCAGGTCGTGGCGGTCGAGGAAGGCGCGGGCGTACATCTTGCTGGTCGACAGGTGCTCGAAGAACAGGCGCGGGTCGGCCTCGATGCCGTCGAGCGTGCGGCGCTCGGCGACCAGGTGCGGCATCCACGTCGTCCGGCGTCCGCCGTCCACGCGTATGCGGTGCACCGCGCCCATCGCGAAGTCGAGGTCGCGCTCGCGGTGGGCGGCAAGGAGCACCTCGACGGCGCGCTCGGGCAGTTCGTCGTCGCTGTCCAGGAACATCAGGTACGGGGCCCGCGCGATCTCCAGGGCGCGGTTGCGCGGGGCGCTGCACCCGCCGCTGTTCTCGGGCAGCCGCAGGTACACCACGCGGGGGTCGCGGGCCGCCAGCTCGCGGGCCACCTCCTCGGTCGCGTCCGTCGAGTGGTCGTCGCTGATGACGACCTCGATGTTCGCGTGGGTCTGGCGCAGCACGGACGCCACCGCGCGGGGGAGGCGTCCGGCGTCGTTGTAGACGATGACCGTGACGGTCACGTCGGGGGTCGTGTTCGTCGCCGGGTCGGTGCTCATGACGCGGTCGCCTCCTCGGGGCTGGGGGCCGGGGTGCGTTCCTCGACGGGCAGGACGGGAGGCAGGGTCCGCTCGTCCTCGCCGAGGAAGACCCGGCGGACGACGCGTTCGGCGGCGCGGCCGTCGTCGTACTCGCAGAACCGGCGGCGGAAGGCGGCCCGCGCCTTCGCCGCCCGCTCGTCGCGCCAGGCTCCGGTGGTGAGGATCTCCGTCAGCTCCGCCTGGTCGCGGGCGACCGGGCCCGGGGCCTCGGCCGTCAGGTCGAAGTAGACGCCCCGGGTGGTGCGGTACGTCTCCCAGTCGTCGGCGTGGATGACGATCGGGCGGTCCAGGTTGGCGTAGTCGAACATGATCGACGAGTAGTCGGTGACCAGCGCGTCGGCGGCCAGGCACAGCTCCTCGACCGGGTCGTAGGCGGAGACGTCGATGATCCGGCCGGTGCGCCGCAGGCCCGTCAGGGGCGAGGCGCCGGTCTCGTAGAAGTAGTGGGCGCGCACCAGCAGGACCGTGTCCTCGCCGAGCCGGTCGGCGAGCGCGGCCAGGTCCAGGCGGGGCGTCCAGCCGGCCTCGTAGTCGCGGTGGGTCGGCGCGTACAGGATCGCCCGGTGGCCGGGTGCGATGCCGAGGCGTTCGCGGACCGCGCGGACGTCGGCGGCACCGGCCGTGTAGAAGACGTCGTTGCGCGGATAGCCGTGGTCGAGCGAGACGTGCCGGGATGGGTACGCCCGCTGCCACATGCGCGTGGAGTGGCTGTTGGCGCTGACGCCGAAGTCCCACCGGTCCACCCGCTCCAGCAGCGCCTGGAAGTCGAGGCCGCGGGCGGCGGCGGGGTACGGCATCTGGTCCAGGCCCATGCGCTTGAGCGGGGTGCCGTGGTGGGTCTGGAGGTGGACGGTGCCGGGGCGTTTGACCACCGCGTCCGGGAAGTTGACGTTGTTGACGAGGTACTTGGCGCGGGCCAGCACCTCCCAGTAGCGGCGGGTGCCGGGGACGACGTGGTCGGTGCCGGGCGGCAGCAGGGCCGCGTTCGCCGCGGTGACCACCCACACCGGACGCACGCTCGGGGCGAGTTCGGCGAGCTTGGCGGCTATCGCGGCCGGGTTGCAGGCCACGCCGCGCGCCCAGTACGCCGAGAAGACGGCGAGGTGCTGGTCGACCGGCTCGGCGAGCGCCCGGCGGTACTGGAGGGTGCGCAGCCGCGTCCCGGCGCGGTGCCTGGCGGCGCGGGCCACCGACCGCACCCGGCGGCGCGTGCGGTTGGCGGCCTGGAGCGCGCGGTACTCGGCGTGCGCGTCCCGCTCCAGCAGCGACCGGCGTACGCCTTCGAGGCCGGTGCGGCGCCGGTGGCCCTCGGGGCGGTGGTGCCGGGCGGCCAGGGACGCGCGGTGGAAGAACTCCCGCGCGACGTCGTCCGGCATCCCGGCGCGGGCGTGGGCGCGCAGGCAGTCGCGGACCATCAGGTCGTACAGGACGGCGTGGACGGCCGGGCGGGCGGCGGACAGGTCGAGGAGCCGCTCGAAGCGCTCGACCAGGGCGTGGTGCGCCTCGGGCGGGACCGGCGGCAGGCTCTCGGGGCGCAGCCGCCGGTCCTCGTACGCCGGGTGGGGCAGGCAGGCGACGCGGTCGGCGAGCAGCAGGGCGGTGTACGCGGCGAACGGCTCGTCGTCGGTGGTGAGGAGCCGCTCGTGGGCCCGCCAGAACGCGGCGCGCACGGCGCGGTTGCCGAGCAGCGGGGCCGTCGCGAGCAGCGCCGCGTGCTCGTCGAGGGAGAGGGCGAGGCCGGAGCCGGCCGCGCGGGCGAGGCGGGGGCCGTCGGGGGAAGGCAGGCCGGAGGCCCGCCAGGTGCTGCGGACATGGTCGGTGAGCAGGACGTCCACCGTGCCGGGGAGGTCCGCGGTGTGCTCGGCGACCGTGCGCGGGGCGCCGGCGGGTACGCCGTCCTTGGCGTGGACGAAGTGCAGCCACCGGCCCGAGGCGCGCGCCGCCCCCGCCGCGCGGGCCGCGGCGTCGCCCGCCCCGTCCGGCAGCGGCAGGACGGTGAACGCCGGGGCGTGCCGTTCGGCCGCCTCTCGCGCCCAGTCGCCGACGGCGGCGACGATCACCTCGACGCCGGTGAGGGGGTGCGCGTCGAGGGTGTCGAGGAGGGCGGGCAGGTGGTCCTGGACGTTGGGGCCGTGGACGATGACGCTGAGGTCGGGGATCTCGGACATCTCCGGTATCTCGGACATCGCGGGGACTCCTTCGCCGTCGCTGCTTCGCCGTCGTCGTTCCCGGCACTCTCCTGTTCGTTCGTCCGGCCATAGTGGCACTAATCGGGCAAAAGGGTTAACCGTACGTACGCTTCCCGGGGGAGGGGTGCGCTCGGGAAGAGGCAGAGGTCAGGCGGCCGTCTTCGCCTTCGGGGCGGGCTTGGCCGCCCGGTCGGGACCGCCGGTGAACTTCTCGTACTCCCGCAGGACCTCCTCCGTCGGCCCGTCCATGCGCAGCTCGCCCCGCTCCAGCCACAGCACCCGGTCGCAGGTGTCGCGGATGGACTTGTTGCTGTGGCTCACCAGGAACACCGTGCCGGCGTGCTTGCGCAGCTCCCGGATGCGTGCCTCGGAGCGCTTCTGGAAGGAGCGGTCGCCGGTGGCCAGCGCCTCGTCGACGAGGAGGACGTCGTGGTCCTTGGCGGCGGCGATGGAGAAGCGCAGCCGGGCCGCCATGCCGGAGGAGTACGTGCGCATGGGCAGGGTGATGAAGTCGCCCTTGTCGTTGATCCCGGAGAAGTCGACGATCTCCTGGTACCGCTCCTTGACCTGCGCGCGGGACATGCCCATCGCCAGGCCGCCGAGGTGCACGTTGCGCTCGCCGGTGAGGTCGTTCATCAGGGCCGCGTTGACGCCGAGGAGGGAGGGCTGGCCGTCGGTGTAGATACGGCCGTTCTCGACGGGGAGCAGACCGGCGACCGCTTTCAGCAGCGTCGACTTGCCGGAGCCGTTGGTGCCGATCAGGCCGATGGCCTCGCCCCGGTACGCCACGAAGGACACGTTCTTGACGGCGTGCACCCGGCGTACGCCCGCCGCCTTCTCGGTCTTCTTCCGGCGCACGATGCGGTTGAGGGCGGCGGTCGCCGAGCCCCGGCCCGCGCCGGTGCCGTTGACCCGGTAGACGATGTCGACGCCGTCGGCGACGACGGTGGGGACGCGCTCGGCGGGGGTGTTGTCAGCCACGACCGTACGTCTCCTCGGCCTTCCAGAAGTAGATGAAACCGCCGATGCCGGCGACCAGCGCCCAGCCCAGCGCGAGCGCCCACACATGGGGCGGCAGGTGGCTCGCGTCGAAGCTGTCGATCAGGGCGAAGCGCATCAGGTCGATGTAGACCACGGCGGGGTTGAGCTGGAGCACGGTGCCCACCCAGGACGGCAGTCCGCTGTCCGGGCCGGTCATGTGGTCGATGCTGAACATGACCCCGGAGGCGTACATCCAGGTGCGCAGCACGAACGGCATCAGCTGGGCCGCGTCCGGGATCTTGGACCCCACCCGGGCCATGAACAGCGACACGCCCGCGTTGAACAGGAACTGCAGCACCAGCGCCGGCACCGCCAGCACCCAGGACGGGGCGGGCGGCACGCCGAAGGCGAGCAGGATGACGACGAGGGCGGCCATCGAGAACAGCAGCTGCTGGAGCTGCTGGAGGCAGAACGAGACCGGCAGCGCGGCCCGCGGGAAGTGCAGGGCGCGCACCAGGCCGAGGTTGCCGGAGACGGCCCGGGTGCCCGCCATGATCGAGCTCTGCGTGAACGTCCACACGAACACGCCGGTGACCAGGAACGGGACGAAGTCCTCCACGCCGCGGCTGGTGTTCATCAGCACGCCGAAGATGAAGTAGTACACCGCCGCGTTGAGCAGGGGCGTCATCACCTGCCAGACCTGGCCCAGCTTGGCCTGGCTGTACTGGGCGGTGAGTTTGGCGGTGGAGAAGGCGCCGATGAAGTGCCGGCGCGCCCACAGCTGGCGGACGTATTCGGGCAGGGAGGGGCGGGCGCCGCTGACCGTCAGACCGTGGCGGGCGGCGAGGGCCGCGAGGTCGTGTTCGTCGCCGGGGGAGGCCGGGGCGGCGGGGGCCGGTGTCGGAGGCGGTGTGTGGAGGACCTGGCTCACATCCGCTGCTTTCGCTCGGGGGAGGGGGTGGGGGTGGGGGTGGCGGCGCCCGGCGTTCACCTGCGTGTCGGAGCGGGTTCATCTACGTCGGGACGGGACCGTATCGTCGTGACGCGAGCGTAGGGCGTGTCAACGTCGGAACGCAACCGTTTCGTCGTGACGCCCTATGCTTGGCCCGCATGACGACCAACGCCGACGAGCCGCAGCCGCAACCGCAGCCGCGCCCGCGCCGCCGGGCACCCGCCGGGGCGGCGGTGCTCCGCGAGGACGTGACGGAGGCCATCCGGACGGCGGTCTTCGAGGAACTGGCGGCGGTCGGCTACGCGCGGATGTCCATCGAGGGGATCGCGCGCCGCGCGGGTGTCGGCAAGACGGCCGTCTACCGGCGCTGGCGCTCCAAACTGCACCTGGTCCTCGACATCGTCTCCGCGCTCGCCGTGCAGGGCCTGCCCGTGCCGGACACCGGTTCCCTGGAGGGCGACCTGCGACTCCTGTACGAGGTGACGTCCCGGGCCCTGCGCCACCCGGTGGCCTCGCAGGTCATCCCCGACCTCCAGGCGGAGGCGGCCCGCAATCCCGACATCGCGGAAGCCATGCGGAAGACCCTGCGGGAAGGGCAGGACGGCGTCGCCAGCAAGATCCTCGAGGCGGCGACGGAACGGGGCGAGCTGAGCCCGGCCGTCGACCCCGACCTCGCCCTCGACCTGATCTCGGGCCCGCTGTACTGGCGCTCGGTGGTCATCCGCAGCCCGAAGCTGCCGAAGGGGTACCTGGGGGCGCTGGCGCGGGCGACGGCGGAGGGGCTGAAGGCGCTCTGAGGGCGGCGGCCGGGTCTGTCAGCGGTCCCTCCGCACAGGTTCGATCGGCTCCAGGAGGTCGGGAAGGCCCGGGAGGTAGGGGTAGCCCGGATAGCTGCTCTCGCTCACCACGTACGTGCAGTTGGTGTACGTGTAGCCGGGATCGATGCTCATGCCGTCGGCCTTGTTCGTCACGTCCTCCGCGACGTCGTCGGCGTACTTGATGAGGGTGTGGTACTCGCCGGCGGGCAGGCTGAGGTGGTCGGTCGGGTAGTCGACGGCGCTGTTCGAGCAGGCGGTGCTCTCGGCCTCCGACTCGCTGGAGTAGTCGGTGCAGTCGGCACAGGCCGGGAGGTGGATGCTGCCGGTGACCGGGCCGGTGTAGAGGAACTCGACCGCGGTCGAGGCGTCGTTGCTGATCTCCATGGGCATCCGGGCGCCGCCCGGGGCGCGGGACGGCGGCAGCTTCCGGCCCGCCTCGGGCCGTTCCTCGGCGATCTCCGCGGCGATGGCGATCTGCCGGGCACGCTTCGCGTTCCTGTTGTCCCCGTAGGTGTCGGCGAAGTCGTTGAGCGTCTCGGCCGCGTCGCCGAACTTGTCGTCCTCGAACTGGTCCACCCCGCAGGCGTAGGCGGCCGACTCCACCGCCTTGCCGGCCTTCGCGCGCAGCCCGTCGCCGGGGTCGCCCGCCGGCAGGTCGGCGAGGACCTGTCCGATGACCCGCAGCTCCGCGCCGGCCGGGCAGGGGTCGTCGCCCTTCAGGGCCTTGGAGCGGTGCGCGATCTCGGCGCCGACGGCCGGTTCGACCTCGGCGGCCTGTGCCGAATCGGGGAACGTACGCAGGAGATCGGCCAGCGCGCCGCCGTTCGCCTGTGCTTCGGGTGCGGCGGCGGAGCCGAGGTTCGCGATGCCGCACTCGTACAGCGAGGTGGCCAGCGGCTCCCCGGTCCGGTCGGCGAGGGCGCCGAGCCGCTTGTCGCCCTTCGTCCCGGGCAGCTGCCACAGGAAGCGCAGCGGCTCCAGCGCCGCGCAGTACTTCTTCTCGCGGTACGGCGCGGAGACGGTGTCGTAGAACCGTTCGAGGCGGTCGGGGACGCGCTGGGCCGCGCGGCTGCCGGGGTGGTCGTCGCCGAGCGCGCGGTAGGTCTTCAGCGCCCGCTCGTAGTCTTCCTTGGCCTCGGCGAAGCCGTCCCGCCGCGAGGCGGCGGCGACCAGCCGGTCGGTCCTGGCGAGCCGGTCGAGCAGCATCTGCTGGTACGCCTCTTCCCGCGCGGCCTCGTACCCCACCGCCCCGCCGGCCGGTACGGCGAGCAGCACGAACCCGAGCCCCGCGGCGACCGCGGGCCGCCACGGCCACGTCAGCCGGGCCCGGCGCGCCAGCCACGCCCCGTGGGCCGCGGCCAGCACGAGAAGGAGGACGTACGTCCACACCGCCCCGCCCGGGACCCCGTCGGGGTCCGCGGGCAGCGCGGCCAGCAGCAGCCAGCCGGTCGCGACCCAGCACAGGGCGGCCTGCGGCCAGCGTCGCAGGAGTACGTATCCGAGCCCGAGTCCGCCGAGGTTGAGGAGCCCGGCCGCCGCGATGCGCCAGGGGTCGGCGGGCACGGAGCGATCAGGCTCCCCGGGCTCTTCGGGCAGCGTGCCGGTCAACCACTCGGAGGGCGGCGGCTCGTCGGCCGTCGGTCCGTCGGGCGGCGGGGGCGGAGGCGGTGACGGGGGTCCGGGCGGCGTGGACCCGGGCCCGCCCGACGGCTCTCCCACGGCACCGGCACCCGACGGCTCTTCGGAGGCACTCATCACGGCTCACTCCCCCAACTCACCCCTGAGCGGGGCCCCTCGCCCGCTCCCGGACTCCGATGGTCGCGCGGGTGGCCGGGGAGGGGTCCCGGACGCGTGGGAACCGGACGGAAGGTTCCGGTGGTGCGGTCGTTTTCGTACGTGAGCCGGTGTCACGGCGGCCGGTCGGCCGGGTTTCGGGCGCGGCGGAAAGGGGCGGGAAGGGTGCCCTCGTCAGCCGTAAGCGGAATTCTAACGCGCCGTGCGCAGTCGGCCTCGGTCGACGGTCAGGCGGCTTGATTCGACAGACGTGTAGAAGATCGTTAGTGTCTGTCCTCGAATCGTTCTGCGGGGAACCCTGGGGGTTGAACATGCGAAAGACTGCCGCCCTTTTGTTGGCCGGTGCATCCACTGCGACCATGCTCGCGCTCGGATCCTCTACCGTGCACGCTTCGGAAGACGTCCCGTCCGACTATTCCGGGGAATCGCTTGCCGATGACGTCGTCATCGAAGACGTACCCGGTGAGGCGGTGACTCCAGAAGAGGAGGAAGAGGTGAAGGCGCCGGAGATATCGGAGCTGCCCGACCTGATGCCCAGGTCAGCGTCCGGATCCACCGCGATCAGCTCCTTCAACTACTCCGTTGGCGGGCTGACCGTCAAAGTGCCCGCCGGGTGTTTCCTGACTCACTCGGTCAAGGGCTCGGGCAAGAAGATAAACAGCCAGATCGCCGGTGTCGACTGCGCGGGGCTAGCCGCGATCGGGACGCGTTTCTGCAACAGTCGCCTTGAATTCCATTACGCTGACACGTCGGGAAAGACGTACAAGATCAAGCGGGGGCCACTGCGGAAGACCTGTTATACCGGAAGCTTCCCGACCTATAAGATCGGCTCGCAGACGTTGCCGAAGTACGGAAAGGCGTGCGCCCAACTGTATGTCAATGGGAAGCGCCGGGCGGTGCAATGCCACTTCATTACCAAGTAGGCCGGGACGGTTGGAATGGCGTACAGCGCACGTAACTGGTGGACCGAAGTCACCGTCTTCTTCGTCACCACCGTGGTCTGTTCCGCGGTCCTGATCCTGCTGTGGGTCGCGGCCTTCAGCGGCACCGGGGCCTCGGCCGGGGTCTGGGGATTCGTCCTGCCGGGTGGGCTCGTCGGCCTGTGGGCCGCGCGGAGATATCGGCGCCGGCACGACACCGACTGAGCGTTTCGCGGGCGGGGGCGTACCCGGGGCTCCGCGCGACCTGACCCGAACGACAGTCGCTAGTCCCGCGCCGCCCCCGGATGCAGCCGCACCCAGCCCGCCCACGCCGACGTGATCATGTCCTCGACGTCGTACTTGGCCTTCCAGCCCAGTTCGGCGGCGGCGCGGTCGGCCGAGGCGACCACGCGGGCCGGGTCGCCGGGGCGGCGCGGGGTGACCGTCGGGGGGTGGTCGTGGCCGGTGAGGGCGTTGATGCGGTCGATCATCTCGCGGACGGAGACGCCTTCGCCCCGGCCGATGTTGAGGGTGAGGGAGCGGCCTGGGGAGGACCGGAGGGCGCGGGCGGCGGCGACGTGGGCCTCGGCCAGGTCGATCACGTGGATGTAGTCGCGGACGCAGGTGCCGTCCGGCGTCGCGTAGTCGTCGCCGAAGATGCGGGGGGCCGCGGACTCGGTCAGCTTCTCGAAGACCATCGGGACGAGGTTGTAGACGCCGGTGTCGGCGAGTTCCGGGCTCGCGGCGCCGGCCACGTTGAAGTAGCGCAGGGACGCCGTGGACAGGCCCGTCGCCCGGCCGGTCGCGCGGACCAGCCACTCGCCGGCCAGCTTGGTCTCGCCGTACGGCGACATGGGCAGGCACGGCGTCTCCTCCGTCACCAGGTCCACGTCGGGCATGCCGTACACGGCCGCGGAGGAGGAGAAGACGAAGGACGGGACGCCGGCCGCGGTGACCGCGTCCAGCAGGACGCGCAGGCCCTCCACGTTCTCCCGGTAGTAGTGGAGGGGCAGCTCGACGGACTCGCCGACCTGCTTCTTCGCGGCCAGGTGCACCACGCCGGTGACGGAGTGGTCGGTGAGGGCGCGGGCGACCCGTTCGCCGTCCAGGACCGAGCCCACCACCAGCGGGACGCCGTCGGGCACGCGCTCGGCGATGCCGGAGGACAGGTCGTCGTACACGACCGCCTTCTCGCCCGCCTCGGTCATCGCCCGTACGACGTGCGCTCCGATGTATCCGGCGCCGCCGGTGATCAGCCAGGTCATGTGCGGCCGTCCCCTCGTCAGTGGTCCTCGGTGGTCATGATCCGTCATTCCGCGTCACGCATGTCATTCCGGCGCCCGCGGGCCCCGCACAAGTCAGGACGCGGTGGGGGCCGCTTCGGTGCCGTACGTGTCCAGGGCCGCCGTGAGCCGGTCGAGGCGGGTGCGCAGGTCCTGGACCTCCGCGAGGTCCAGCCCGGTCGCCGCCGCGATCCGGCGCGGGACCTCGGAGGCCCGCTCGCGCAGCGCCACGCCCTCACCGGTGAGCCGGACCTCCACGGACCGCTCGTCGCGCGCGCTGCGTTCCCGGCGGACCAGGCCGGCCGCCTCCAGCCGCTTGAGGAGCGGGGACAGCGTGCCGGAGTCGAGGCGCAGGTGCTCGCCGAGCTTCTTCACCGGCAGCTCCCCGTGCTCCCACAGCACCAGCATCACCAGGTACTGCGGGTAGGTGAGCCCGAGGTCCTTGAGGACCACGCGGTAGACGCTGTTGAAGGCGCGCGAGGCCGCGTTCAGGGAGAAGCAGATCTGCTGGTCCAGGCGGAGCCAGTCCGTTGCGGGCGTGGTCATGTCCTCCAGGGTAGCCGACGGGTCTTGCGCGCTATTTAGTTGCGCGTCATTTAGTTGTGCGCAATGAAATTGCGTGCTCTACTTGTCGTCGTCAGGCGTCGTCGCGACGCTTCCCCCGCACCGAGAGGGACGGTTCTCCCATGGACGCCATCTACACCGCCGCCGCCACCGCCACCCACGGCCGCGACGGCCGCACCGTCAGCTCCGACGGCAAGCTCGACCTCGCGCTCGGCGTCCCCGTCGAGATGGGCGGCAACGGGCAGGGCACCAACCCCGAGCAGCTGTTCGCCGCCGGGTACGCCGCCTGCTTCGGCAGCGCCCTCGGCCTGGTCGGCCGGCAGGCCAAGGTCGACGTCAGCGACGCCGCGGTCACCGCCGAGGTCGGCATCGGCAAGCAGGGCGAAGGCTTCGCGCTCGCCGTCACGCTGCGGGTCGAGCTGCCCGAGGGTCTGGACGAGGAGACCGGCCGCAAGCTGGTCGAGCAGGCCCACCAGGTCTGCCCCTACTCCAACGCCACCCGGGGCAACATCGCGGTGGACCTCGTCATCGAGTAGGTCCCGCTCGGCCGACCCGCGCCAGCACCTCGCCGGTCCGCTCACTCCACGCCACGACGACCGCCTCCTCGGGCACCGGCTGCCAGCGCGTGAGCAGCAGCCAGCGGACGTCGTACCGGCGGACGATCGCGGCGCGCTCCGCGCGGGTGGAGCCGGGGGCGAGGTACGCCTCCACGTCGGCCACCCGCCGACCGCGCTCCCGCTCGTCCAGCGACGGGTCCGGCCAGGCGGGTGCCGCGAGGTTCGGTCCGTACCCGGCGATGGCGTGCCCGGCGTAGTAGCCGTCGGTGATCACGACCTCGCCGGGGCCGATGTGCCGCGCCGCCCACTCGTACGTCGGCCAGTTCGGCGGTTGCTCGAAACCGACCGGGTCCAGCGCCCGCGGCACCACCGCCCCCGCCTGGACCGTGAGGAAGCCCAGCAGCGCCCCCGCGGCCGCCGCCGAGCCCAGCGCCCTGCGCCACCACCCCCACGGCCGGGGCGCCGCCAGCTCCACCGCCAGCGCGAACTGCAACGGCACCAGCGTCAGCCCGAGAATCCGGCCGTAGGTGTAGTGGCCGCTGAACCAGCCGTACGCCACCACCGCGCAGTCCAGCACGAAGAGCAGCAGCAGCGGATCGCGCGCCGACGCCCGGCCGCGCCGCCACAGCGAAGGCAGCCCGAGCAGCGCCAGCCAGAACTCCCCGGGCAGGTGCAGGTAGAGCACGCGGTGCATCCCGTCCACGCTCGCGTCCCCGGCCAGCGCGAACACGTCGAAGTACGGCCACAGCGCCGCCGACGCCACCGCCGCCCCGGCCGTCAGCGCCCACCGGCCGACGACCGGGCCGCGCCACCCGCGCTGCCACCCGGCCACCAGCGCCACCGCGCCCAGCGCCGCCGCCACCGCCGTGATCGGGTGGACGAGGAGGATGAGGCCGTAGAGGAGGCCGAGACCGGCGTAGCCGGGCAGGCCGCGCAGGCCGCTCGGGCCGACGTACCGCACCCGGCGCTCGTCCCGGGCCCGCGCGCCCGTCAGCGCCCACGCCCAGAAGGTGAGCCCGATCGCGAACGCCGACGGGTAGCCGAGGTTGCCCGTCATCGACATCAGTCCGAGGTAGCCGCTCCACCAGGCCCGCTCGGTGCCCCACAGCAGCGTCATCGCGCCCAGCGCCAGCACCGGCGCCCACGGCCGCGGGCTCAGCACCCGCACGAAGCGGCCGAGGCCGGTCAGCAGCACCAGCAGGTTCAGCGGCCCGGCGAGCCGCACCACCTCCCAGCCGCCCAGCCCGGTCAGCCGCGCGAACAGGCCCTGCGCCACCGCGTACGGCGAGTAGTAGGCGCTGCCCTCGCCCGGCAGGTCGGCCATCGGGTGGCGGGGGTGGAGGAGGTCCGCCTTCAGGCGCTCGACGACGGCCGCGTGCTGGCCGGCGTCGCAGCACAACGGCACCGCCCAGTACGCCAGCGTCATCGCCAGGAAGAACAGGAAACCGGCGGCCTGGTACGGGGTGGGACGCCAGGACCGGCCGCCGCGCAGCGCCGTGGCACCGCCTACGGGCCGCCGGACGAGGACACCGGCGCTCACGGGACGTGCGAAGGGTGGGACATTCGGGGCATTTGCCGTATGTTCCCGGTGGCCCCGCCGAGGTCAACGACACGACCTCACGTCACCGCATCGAGTGACCGTCAACCGGCGGCGCGCGTCCGCTCAGCCGACCGCGCGCGTCCGATCAATCGGCCACGCGCGCCCGTTCGGCCTGCCCCTGCGTCGGCAGCGCCACCCGGCCGGCCCGCACCACCGGCTCCAGCAGCAGCGGGATACCCACCACCGGCAGCAGCCAGGCCAGCACGATCAGCCGCTCGCCCCAGATGTTGATGTCCGGATGCCCGGCCTGCGTCAGGATTCCGGTGAACGCCGCCGCGACCAGGAACACCCCGACCGCGCCGCCGCGCCGCAGCGCGCCCCACGCCCCGGCGCCCAGCGCCGCCACGAACAGCGGCTCCCACGCCTGCCGACGCAGCCACTCCACCCAGAAGTTGCCCTGCAACTGCCAGAACTCCGGCCACGGGTCCGCACGGTCCGGCCGGGCGAAGTGCCCGGTCAGCAGGTCCTGGAGGCTGTCGGAGATCGACGGGTAGTGCAGCAGCCGCGACAGCACCATGGTGCCGACCGCGCCCGCCAGGCCGACGGCCGCGAGCACGAGCACCTCCCGGCCCGGCGGCCCTCCCCGCCGGCGTCGCCGCAGCGCGAGCAGCGCGCCCGCCGCCGCCAGGCACACCCCGAGGAACAGCGCCTGCGAGTGCTTCACGGTGAACAGCGCGACCAGCGACCCGCCGACCAGCGCGTACCCGGCCCGCGCCCGCCCCGCCCGCAGCACCAGCGCGCACCCCCACACCGCCGCCAGCGTCAGCGCCATCAGCAGCCCCTCGGTCATCGGGCGCATGGCCGTCGTCCCGCACGGCAGCACGTAGTACAGCGCCTGCCCGGTCAGCGCGAGCGGCACCGGCACGGACAGGGTGCGCAGGATCAGGAAGACCAGGACGCCGCCCGCGCAGGCGATGACCACGCCCGCCGCCCACAGCCCCCACATCGCCCCGAGGAGCACGACGAAGGGCACCAGGAACAGCGGGTAGCCGGGCCGCGCCTCGAAGATCCGCATGAAGCGTTCCGTCATGTACGGCACGGTGTGCCCGCCGGTCTGCCCGGCCGCCAGCCTCGGCTCCACCTGCGCCCACTCCCGCTCCCGGCAGTCGGCCATGACCCGGTCGGTGGGGTCGGGGCGGTGGAAGTGGACCACGTGCACGCTCTGGTCGCGGCGGGCCGTCGACGCCTTGCTCGCGCACACGTAGTCGATGGTGTCCGCGGCCACCCCGCGCTTGCTCCCACCGGCCAGGCTCAGGGCGTACGACAGGTAGTTCTTGGTGTCGGGGGTGTCGCGGCCGGTGACGTTCGCGAGCTGGAGCACGGCGAAGACCGCGGCCAGGACCAGGACCCAGGTGCGCGGCCTCATGACGAGGTGAGCAGGTCGCGGCCGGGAGCGGCGGGGACCGCCCGGGCGCCGGGCACGCCGGCGGGCTCCGGCATCGGCTCGCCCAGCAGCAGAGTCCGCACCACCCGTTCGGCGGCCCGGCCGTCCTCGTACTCGCAGAACCGGGCCCGGAACGCGGACCTGAGCCGCGCCGCCTCCTCGTCCCGCCACGCCCCGGAGGCCAGCAGCCACGCCAGCTCCCGGTAGGAGCGCGACACGTGGCCCGGCGCCTCGGCGGTGATGTCGAAGTAGGCGCCGCGGCTCGCCGTGTACGCGGCCCAGTCGTCCGCGTGGACCAGGACCGGCCGGTCCAGGAGGACGTAGTCGAACATCAGGGCCGAGTAGTCGGTGATCAGCAGGTCGGAGGCGAGCATCAGGTCCTCGACGTGCGGCTCGTCGGTCGCGTCGATCAGTACGCCCCGCCGGTGCAACTCCGCCAGGCCCATGCCGCGCGCCGGGCCGGCGGCCAGGGACGGGTGCAGCCGCACCACCAGGGTGTGGCCCTCGCCGAGGTCGGCGGCGAGCCGGGCCGGATCGATCCGCTCCACGTACCCGCCCCGCCGGTACTCGCGGCGGGTCGGCGCGTACAGCACCACGGTGTGCCCGTCGGGGACGCCGAGCCGCTCGCGCGTCCGGCGGCCCGCCTCCGGCCCGGCGTTCACCAGCACGTCGTTACGCGGGCTGCCGGTGCGCGCGGACGCGAAGTGGCAGGGGTACGCCCGCTCCCACATCCGTTCCGCGTACCGGCCCGCGACCAGGCTGTGGTCCCAGCGGTCGGCCCGCCGCAGCATCTGCGGCACGTCCAGGCCGTGCCGGGCGCCGGGCCTGGCCAGCAGGTCGGCGCCCATGTACTTGAGCGGGGTGCCCTGGTGGGTGTGGATGTGGACGCTGTCCGGCCGCTTGGGCACGGCGTAGGGCCAGTTGACGTTGTTGACGAGGAACGCGGCTCGTTCCACCGCCCGGTGGTAGCTCGCGCTGCCGAGGAGCACGTGCTCGGTGTCCGGCGGCAGCGCCGTCGCTTCCTCCTCGCCGCGCACCACCCACACCCCGCGCAGGTGCGGGGCGATCTCGCGGGCCTTGCGGTGGATCGCCGCCGGGTCGCCCAGCACGCCCCGGTGGGAGAAGGCCGAGTACACGACGAGGTCCGCGTCGAGCGGGCGGCGGGTGTTCACCGCCGTCCGCACCCGCCCCAGGCGCCCGGCGGCCGCCCCGCGCGCCTGCCGCGCCCGGCGCCCCAGCTCCCGGCCCGCCCGGCCGGACTCGCGGCGCAGCCGGTAGGCGGCGTACCCGTGCTCCAGCACCCGCAGTTCGGCCGGGATCTCGGCGCCCTCGGGGCGGTAGGTCCGGAACATCTCGGCGGTACGGCGGAAGAACTCCGCCTTGTCCGACGCCGGCAGCCGGTCCGGCTTGGACAGCACGTCCAGGCAGTGCTCGCCCATCTTGGCGTGCAGGAACGGCCGCCAGCGGGCCAGCTCCGGGCGGTCGTCGAGGAACGCGAAGACCCGCTCGTACTGCGCGTGCACGTCGAAGTGCTTGCGGCTGGTGGTGGACAGGATGTTGCCCTGGCGGCGCTGCCGGTAGTTCAGGCAGACGCGGTCCAGGGTGGCGATCCGGCCGGCCGCGAACATGACCGGGAAGGTCCAGGGCGTGTCCTCGTAGTAGCCCGGCGGGAAGGTGAAGCCCTCCTGTTCGACGAAGTCGCGCCGGTAGACCTTGTTCCACACCACCATCAGCAGGTCGAGGATCTCGGGGCGCTCGGCGGCGGTGAAGGCCTCGCCGGTCTCGGCGAGCACGTGGGCGAGGACGTTGCGCCGGGTGCCGCCCCACCAGTAGGTGCGGGCGTAGTCGAAGACCAGGACGTCCGGGTCGTCCGCCTCCGCGAGCCGGTCGGCCATCGCGCGCAGGGCGCCCGGGGTGAGGGTGTCGTCGCTGTCGAGGAAGAAGAGGTAGTCGCCGGTGGCGTGCGGCAGAGCGGCGTTGCGGGCGCGGCCGAGGCCCACGTTCTCCTCCAGGTGCAGCACGCGCACCCGGTCGTCGGCGGCGGCGTACTCGTCGAGGATGGCGCCGCAGCCGTCCGGGGAGCAGTCGTCGACGGCGACGACCTCGATGTCCCGGTAGGACTGGTCCAGCACGGAGTCCAGGCACTCGCGCAGGAAGCCCTGCACCTTGAAGCAGGGGACGATGACGCTGAAGCGGGGCACGGCGGGATCAGCTCCTCACGAGGGTGGCGGCGGCGGGGGCCGGGACGCGCTCGGCGAGCGGGACCACGGGCGGCAGCGACTCGGGCGGCTCGCCCAGCAGCACCCTGCGTACGACGCGCTCGGCGGCCCGGCCGTCGTCGAACTCGCAGAACCGCTCCCGGAAGGCGGCCCGCAGCGCCGCCGACCCGCGGTCCGCGTACGAACCGTCGCGGAAGACGCGGGCCAGCTCCTCCGGCGTCCGCGTCACCGGGCCGGGCGGGGCCGCCATCAGGTCGAAGTAGACGCCGCGGGTCTCCCGGTAGACCTCCCAGTCGTCGGCGTACACGACGATCGGCCGGTCCAGGTTGGCGTAGTCGAACATGATCGACGAGTAGTCGGTGACCAGCGCGTCGGCGGCCAGGCACACGTCCTCGGCCGAGCGGTGCGCGGTCACGTCGATGATCCGGCCGGTGCGGGCGCGCTTTCCGCCCCGGTCGTAGAAGTAGTGGGCGCGCAGCAGGACGACCACGTCCTCGCCCGCCGCCTCGCAGAAGGCCTCCAGGTCCAGGGCGCCCGCCCCGAACCCGGCCGCCCAGTCGCGGTGCGTGGGCGCGTACAGGACGGCCGTCCTGCCCTCCGGGACGCCGAGTTCGCGCCGGACGCGGGCGACGTCCTCGGCGGTCGCCGTGCAGTAGACGTCGTTGCGCGGGTAGCCGTACTCCAGCTGCTCGTAGGAGCCCGGGTAGGCGCGCTCCCACATCCGGGTGGAGTGGCGGTTGGCGGAGAGGTTGTAGTCCCAGCGGTCCACGCGGCCCAGCAGCTTGGCGAAGCTGCCGCTCGCGGCCGCCACCACCGGGTACGTGGACTGGTCGACGCCCATGGTCTTCAGCGGGGTGCCGTGCTGGGTCTGCACGTGCACGCTGCCGGGGCGCTTGACGACGCCCTCGGCGAAGTTGGCGTTGTTGACCAGGTACTTGGCGCGGGCCAGCACCTCCCAGTAGCGGCGGCTGCCGATGACGGCGTGGTCGACGCCCTTCGGCAGGGTGTGCGCCTGGTCCGGCTCGACCAGGAACACCGAGCGCAGGTGCGGGGCGAGCTCGCGGGCCTTGGCGTGGATCGCGGCCGGGTTGCAGGCGTAGCCGCGGCCCCAGTACGCGCAGTACACGACGAGGCCCGGGTCCAGCGGGCGGCGCAGGTGGCGGCGGTAGAGGAGGCGGGTGCGCAGGCCGTGCGGGCGGGGCAGGCGCCCGAGGACGCCGCCGGCCGCCCGGTTGGCGGCGCGCAGGGCGCGGAAGCCCGCGTAGGACCCGGACGCCAGCAGCCGGTGCTGCACGCCGAGCCGGCCGCCCGGTGTCCGGAAACCGGCGGGGCGGTGGCGGCGGTAGAGGCGGCTCGCCCGGCGGAAGAAGACCCGGCGCTCCCGGCGGGTCAGGCGCCGCGGATGGGTGGCGGTCTTCAGGATCGCGGCGAAGAGCTGCTCGAACAGCGGCCCGCGCCGCGCGTCCGGCAGCCCCCGCTCGGCGGCGTGCGCGAGCGCCAGCTCGGCCTGGTCCAGAAGCTGTGCGTGGTGCTCGCCGGGCAGGTTCAGCCGGTTGCCCTGCCGCCGGATCCGGTGCCGTACGACGACGGAGCGCAGCACCGTCACCCGCTCGGCGCGCGCCGCGGCCAGGGCGCCGAAGCCGACGTCGGTGAAGTGGCCGTCGGGGAAGTCCAGGCGCCGTTCGGTCAGGAAGGTGCGGCGGTAGACCGCGCTCCACGCGGGCAGGTGCACGCCGGTCAGGTGCGGGGCGTCCTCCGGGGCGAAGGCGCCCTCGGGGGCCTTGGCCAGCAGCGGGGCCGCCGGGTTGGCCGGCTCGCCCTCCCACCAGGGCATCCGCTCGTGCTCGAAGTACAGGACGTCCACGCCGCCGGTGTCCGCCAGCCGCCCGTCCAGCGCCGCCAGCGCGCCCGGGACAAGGACGTCGTCGCCGTCGAGGAACAGCAGGTACGCGCCGGTCGCCGCCCGCATCCCCGCGTTGCGTGCCCCGGCCAGGCCGGCCGACGGCGGCGAGTGCACCGGCGCCACCCGGGAGTCCCGCTCGGCGCGCTCCCCGACGACGTCCGCCGCGGCCCGGTCCGCGGTGTCGGCCACCGGGATCAGCTCGAAGTCGCCGAAGGCCTGGGCGAGTACCGAATCCAGCGCCTGGGAGAGCCGCCCCGCGACCCCATGGGACGGGACGATGATGCTGAAGCGGGGCATGCTGCTCTTTCTCTCGTTGTCCTGGTCCGTCGGGAGCCGCCCCGCAGGGCCGGCCGGCCCGGACGTCCCGTGGGCCGCCAGACGGGCGGCCGGGACGGAGTGGGCCGCGACGAACCGCGGGGCATGTGGACTCCCAGTGGACAAACGGCGGTCAGAGGCTGTCGGTGACGGTGCGGGGCCCCGCCGGTTGCGGCACGGTGGTCAGCGGGGCGCGGGCGAGGCCGGCCGCGGCGGAGGGCGCGGGGCGGCGCTCGGCGAGCGGCACGACCGGCGGGAGGTCCGGGCCCGTCTGCCCGAGCACCACACGACGTACGACGCGCTCGGCGGCGCGGCCGTCGTCGTGCGGGCAGAACCGCTCCCGGAAAGCGGCCCTGAGCTGCGCGGACCGGGCGCCGCGCCAGTGCCCGCCGGCGAAGACGTCGATCAGTTCGTCCTCGTCCCGGGCGATCGCGCCCGGCGGGAAGTCGCGCAGGTCGAAGTAGGTGCCGCGGGCCGCCTCGTACGCCTCCGGCTCGTCGGAGTGGATCACGATCGGCCGGTCCAGACCCGCGTAGTCGAAAATCAGTGCCGAGTAGTCGGTGACGAGGGCGTCCGAGGCCAGGCACAGGGACTCCACGCTCGGGTGGCCGCTGACGTCGAGGACCCGGCCGGCGGACTCGGCGAGCGGGCCGCCGTGCCGGGGGTGGGCGTGGGCCAGCACCATGAAGCGCGGGCCGAGGCGGGTGACGACGCGCTCCAGGTCCAGGGCGGCGCGCTGGGTGCGCCGGTAGTCGCGGTGGGTGGGCGCGTACAGGATGGCGACGGTGTCCTCGGGGATGCCGAGGGTCTCGCGCAGCCAGGCCACGTCCGCGGGCGTCGCCCGCTGGAGGACGTCGGTGCGGGGCTGGCCGTACTCCAGCGTGGTGTAGCGGCCGGGGTGGACGCGTTCCCAGGTGAGGGTGGAGTGGCGGTTGGCGGAGACGACGTAGTCCCAGGAGCCGGACTCGCGCAGCAGCCGGGCGAAGTCGGTGCGGCCCGCGGCGGCCGGGCGTTCCCGCAGGTCCAGGCCCATGTGCTTGAGGGGCGTCCCGGCGTGCGTCTGGATCAGGACCTGGCCCTTGCGCCGGACCAGGCCCGTGTCGAAGGCGGCGTCGTGCACCAGGTAGCGGGAGCGGGCCAGTGCCGTCCAGTAGGCGGCCGTGCGGGGAGTAAGGCGGCGGGTGCCGGTCGGGATGGTGTGGTGGTACGCCGGGGCGGCGGCCCACGCGGTGCGCACGTGCGGGGCGAGGTCGCGGAACGCCTCCTCCAGCGCGCCCGGGTTGCCCCCGTGGCCCCGCTCGCCGTCGGCGGCGAAGACGGCGCGGTCGGCGCGCAGGGGCAGGCAGCGCTGGGCCCGGTAGTGGGCGCGCAGGGCGACCGTTCGTGCGGCGCGCAGCAGCCGGGCGGTGACCCGCACCGTCCGGCGGCGCAGGGACGACGCCAGCCGCAGGGTCCGCCAGGTGCGGCCGAGGCCCAGCCGGAGCAGGGCGTGGCGCAGCCGCACGGGCCGCGGGGCGGGGGCGCCGGGGACCCGGTAGCGGCGGCAGTGGACGCGGGCCCGGCGCAGGAACTCGGCGCGCAGCCGGCGCGGGACGCGGTCGGGGCGGGTGAACACCGTCGTCAGGTGGTCGGCCATGCGGCGGTAGAGCACGGGCCGCCAGCGGGCCAGCTCCGGGTCCGACTCCAGGAACGCGAAGACCCGGTCGTACTGGGCGAAGACGTCCAGGTGCCGCTCGCTCGGGGTGCCCAGGATGCTGCCGTGCCGGCGCTGCCGGTAGTGGACGCAGACCCGGTCCAGGGTGGCGATGGACTCCGCCGTCATCAGGACCGGGTAGGTCCACGGGGTGTCCTCGTAGTAGCCCGGCGGGAAGGTGAAGCCCCCGCGCTCGGCGAACTCGCGCCGCACCGTCTTGTTCCAGGCCACCATCAGCAGCTTCAGCAGCTCCGGCCGGTCGGTGAGCCGGAACGGCGCCGGGCCCCGCTCGGTGAGGTGGGCGGCGGCCTGGTTGCGGACCGCCTCGCCCGTCCAGTAGGTGCGCGCGTAGTCGTAGACCAGGACGTCCGGCTCCCCGGTCTCCTTGAGCCGGTCGGCGATCGACCGCAGGGCGTGCGGGGTGAGGGTGTCGTCGCCGTCGAGGAAGACCAGGTAGTCGCCGCCCGCCCGCTCCATGCCCGCGTTGCGGGCGGGGCCGAGCCCTCCGTTGCGCGGCAGGTGCAGGGCGCGCACCCTGGCGTCGCGGGCCGCGAACTCGTCGGCGATCTCGCCGCAGGCGTCCGGCGAGCAGTCGTCGACCACGATCAGCTCGAAGTCCGGGTACGACTGGGACAGCACCGATTCCAGGCATGCGGGCAGATACGCCTGCACCTGGTGCGCGGGGACGATGACACTGAACCTGGGCACGGGGACATCCATGGGTCGGCGGGATCGGCGCGGGCGTTCGGCCCGGGAACGGCCAGTGGAGTGACTTGGTTACGGTCCCTGCGGCATTCGGGGGAACACGCGCAGGCCACAGAGAGGGCGGGCCGGTGACCGGCCCGCCCCCTCAAGAGTGTTTTTCCGGCGCCTACTTGACCGCGCCCGCCATCACACCCGACACGAACTGCCGCTGGAACGCGAAGAACACGGCCAGCGGGATCACCATGGAGATGAAGGCACCCGGCGCCAGGATGTCGATGTTGTTGCCGAACTGCCGTACCTGCGTCTGCAGGGCGACCGTGATCGGCTGGCTCCCGGCGTCCGAGAAGATCAGCGCGACCAGCATGTCGTTCCACACCCACAGGAACTGGAAGATGCCGAGGCTCGCGATCGCGGGCCCGCCGAGCGGCATCACGACCCTTACGAACAGCCGCAGTTCGCCCGCGCCGTCCAGCCGGGCCGCCTCCAGCAGCTCCCTGGGGATCTCCGCGAAGAAGTTCCGCAGCAGGAAGATCGCGAAGGGCAGACCGAAGCCGACGTGGAAGAGGACCACGCCCACGACCGACCCGAACAGGCCGACCTTGCCGAAGAGTTCGGCGATCGGGATCAGCGCCACCTGGACGGGGACGACGAGCAGCCCGACCACGGCCAGGAACCACCAGTCGCGGCCCGGGAAGTCCATCCACGCGAAGGCGTACCCCGCGAGCGAGCCGATGACCACGACCAGGACGGTCGCCGGGACCGTGATCATCGCGGTGTTGAGGAGGGAGGAGGTGATGTCGCCGTTCTTCAGCAGCTCCTCGTAGCTCTGGAAGGTGAGCCGGGACGGCTCGGTGAAGACCTCCCACCAGCCGCTCGACGCCATGTCCCGGGGCGTGCGCAGCGACGACAGCAGCAGGCCGATCGTCGGGACCAGCCAGAACAGGCCCACCACGATCAGGAACACCTGGACCAGCCCGCCGCTGACGCGCTCGGCGAGTCGCGCGCCCAGTGACCGCCTCGCCTTGACGGCGGTGCCGCCGCCGTCGGGCGCCGGTGCCGCCTCGGTGAGGGAACCCGCCTGAGCGGTCATCGCCGCACCTCCCGCCGCAGCCGCCGTACGTTGAACCACATGACCGGGATGACCAGGAGCAGCAGGAACACCGCGATGGCGCTGGCGACGCCCGGCTGGTCCGAGGCGAAGCCCTTGCGGTACAGCTCCAGGGCGAGGACGTTCGCGTCGTCCTGGGAGGAGCCCGGGGCGATGATGAAGACCAGGTCGAAGACCTTCAGCACGTTGATCATCAGGGTGACGACGACGACCGCGAGGACCGGCGCCAGCAGCGGCACCGTGACCCGTCTGAAGACCTGCCACTCGTTGGCGCCGTCGACCCGGGCCGCTTCGAGCAGTTCCCGGGGCACTCCGGCCAGCCCCGCCGCGATCAGCACCATCGCGAAGCCCGCCCACATCCACACGTACGACCCGATGATGGCGGGGGTGACGAGAGAGGGGCCGAGCCAGCTCAGGCCGTTGTAGGGCTCCTTGAAGTTGTCGGCGGGGAGGCGGAGCTGCGCCCCGTCGGCCGCCGCGGGGAGGGCGAACGTGCCGTCGCCGGCCGCCGTGGTGGATGCGACGACCTCGCCGTCCTTCACCGCCTCGATCTTCATCCCGGCGTAGCCCAGTTCGGCGGCGTCGACGCCGTTGAGCTGCCCGACGCCCTTGCCGCGGGTGAAGTCCTGCCAGGTGGTGCCGGTGATCTTGCCGTCCTCGGGCTTCGCGGGTACGGCCTTCTCGGCGCCGTCCGGCATCAGGTCGGGGGCGACGCCGACGAGGGGGAGGGCGACGGTCTGACCCGCGCTGACCGGCTCCTTGGTGATGAACGCGCCGCCGCCGGCCGGTTCCAGCGGCGACTCGCGGCCCGGGTGCGCCTTCGGGAACGCCGACGACTCGGCGAACGTGTCGTGCACCCCGACCCACACCGCGTTCGCGACGCCCTTGTCCGGGTCCTGGTCGTACACGAGCCGGAAGATGATCCCGGCCGCCAGCATCGAGATCGCCATCGGCATGAACACGACCAGCTTGAACGCCGTGCCCCAGCGCACCCGTTCGGTCAGCACCGCGAAGATCAGGCCGAGGGCGGTGGCGACCGTCGGCGCGAACACCACCCAGATGACGTTGTTCTTCAGCGCGGTGCGGATGCCGTCGTCGGTGAAGAGCGCCCGGTAGTTGTCGAATCCGGCGAAGGAGTCGCCGGACTGGTCGTAGAAGCTGCGGATCAGCGAGTACCCGATCGGGTAGACCACGAGCGCGCCGAGCAGCACCAGGGCGGGGAGCAGGAACAGCACCGCCACGGTCCTGCGGGTGCCGGTCACGCTCTTGCGCGACTTGGGCGGCCCGGGACTCTTGGGGGCGGCAGGGCCCCGGGAGGCTCCTGCCGCCGTGGCCGACGCCATCGCGTCAGCCTCCGTAGGCGGCGGCCGCGTCCGCCTCCAACTGGCGCTGCGCGCCCTCGACGTCGGACGGGTTCTTCAGGAAGTCCTGGAGCGCCTTCCACTCGCCCTTGCCGGGCGTGCCGCCGAAGGCCTGCGGGGCCTGGTCCGACATGTCGAAGCGGAAGTCGTCACCGGCCGAGACCAGCGCCTCGGCGATCTTCCGCTGCACGTCGTTCGGGTACGCCGACGTGTCCAGGTTCTTGTTCGGCGAGAGGTAACCGCCGAGCTTCGCGTGGATCGCCGCCGCGTCCGGGGAGGCCAGCCAGGTGGCCAGCGCCTGCGCCGCCTTGGAGTCCTGGAGGATCACCGCCGCGTCACCGCCGGAGACCACCGGCGCGGTGTCGCCGACCGCCGGGAACGGGAAGACCTTCGCGCCGTCGCCGACCTCCGCGTCCGTCTCCGCGATGTTGACCTGCACGAAGTCGCCCTCGTAGACCATGGCGGCCTTGGGCTGGGCGCCGCCGGTGAAGGTCTGCGTCACCGAGGCGGGGAAGTCGGTCTGCAGCGCGCCGGCCGCGCCGCCCGCCACGTAGTCCTTCTTGCCCCAGATCTCGGCGAGGGTGGTCAGGGCCTCCTTCACGGACGGGTCCGTCCACTTGATCTCGTGCTTGGCGAGCTGGTCGTACTTCTCCGGGCCGGCCTGGGAGAGGTAGACGTTCTCGAACCAGTCGGTGAGGGTCCAGCCGTCCGCGCCGCCGACGGAGAACGGCGTGACACCCGAGTCGTAGATCATCTGGGCGGTGCTGAGCAGCTCGTCCCAGGTCTTGGGTTCGGCCGCGCCCGCGTTCTCGAAGACCTGCGCGTTGTACCAGATCAGGGACTTGTTGGCGGCCTTGTAGTAGACGCCGTACTGCTTGCCGTCGACCTTGCCGATGTCCTGCCAGCCCTGCGAGTAGTTCTCCGTCAGCTCCTTGGTGGCCTCGGCGCCCAGCGGCTTGGCCCAGCCCTTCTCGACGGCCTGCTTGATGGCGCCGGGCTGGGGCAGCATCGCCACGTCCGGCGGGGCGCCGCCGGCGACCTTCGAACCGAGGAAGTTGATGATCGGGTCCTGGGCCGGCACGAAGGTCACGTCCGCGCCGGTGCGCTTCTCGAACTCTTCGAGGACCTTCGTGAAGTTCTCCTGCTCGGCGCCGGTCCAGACGGCGGCGACCTCCAGGCTCTCGCCGTCCAGCTTTGGGAGGGTGACGGTGACGGCCGTTTCCTTGCCGCCGTCTCCCTGACCGCCCTTGTCGCCGCCGCCGCCGCTGTCGTCGTCTCCGCCGCACGCGGTGAGCGAGAGGGCGAGGGCTCCGGCGGCGAGGAACGCGGCGGCCCTGGTGGACCTCTTCGCGGCGCTGTTCCCGGCCTTGTTGACGGTTCTGCGTGTCCGGATGGTGCTGCTCGTGCGCATCACTGCCCCGTTCTTCGTTCCTCGTCGAACGTTCGGCGCTGTCCCGTGCGCTCTGGTGTACGCCAGGGGGGTGAGGGCGGCAAGAGCGCCTCCGGCGTCAGGCTGGGGATCGTGACCGCGTCGTGACTCGTCGTCGGGGCACCGGGTGCCCGGGCCGCGTCACGGAGTTCCCGGAATCGGTCCGAAGGGCGAGGGGTCCCTGATTCCGCCCTGGTCCTCTCGCCACCGCAGCGGGCCGCCCACGATGAAGCCCCGCATGCGGTCCTCGCCGATCACGTGCAGGTGCACTCCCTCGTCGACGGGGACGCCGTACTCGGTCCGCACGCGCCGGGCCTCCGCTGGCGTGCCCTCCCGGATGACCAGGCCGCGGTAGTGCGGTTCGAGCAGCAGCCCGACGACGCCGTCGACGTGCAGGTCGACGCGCGGACTCGTCGCGTCGGCCTTGGCGCGGAGGAGGAGTCGGTCGCCGTGCGCCGCCGTGTAGTGCCACAGCGTGAAGATCCGGTCGGAGCGGAAGGTCTCTGCCATGTCTCCCCAGGGTTGTCGTGAGGGTACTCAAGCTGCGGCCGGCCCGGGCCGGCGATGTGCCGGTCCGGGCCGCGTGGTCGCGCAGTCGGTTCCGCTATTCCGTCGGGGGCATGTGCAGGAACCCGGAAGGCTCGTCGTCCGACGCGTACGACTCGTGGTGCTGCAACGGGCCTCCCACGATGAATCCGGTCGTGTGGACCCCCCGGATCATGTGAAGGGCCTGGCCACGCTCGAACGGTGCGGGCCCGACCAGTGACATGACGCTGTCCCTCTCGTCATCCGTACCCGCACGGACCGTGAGCCCCGGGTAGGAGGGACGCAGGAACATGGCCGTCACTCCGCCCACGTGAAGGTCGATCCGGGTGTCGGCCTCCGATCGACGAGAACTGCGCAGCAGGACCCGGGAGTGGTGGGCGATCGTGTACTGCCACACCAGGAACGTGCGGTCGGAGGAGAAGGCATCCCTCGTGATCATCTTTCAGCTTTCGGTCTGTTCCAGGCCCCTTCGACGTCACTCGAGAGTGCCGCAGGTATTAACAGGGGTGGGCGGGAGTACGCCGGGGCGCCGACTACAACAGTGACGGCACCTCCGCCGCCGACACCTCCCGTGCCGCCCGCTCCAACGCGCTGGCCAGCAGCGCCAGATCCGTCGGCCCGTTGCCCAGCTCGCGCACCGGACGCCGGGTGGGCGGGTCGCCCATGCGGTGCCACTCCAGCGGGACCACCGTGGGGCGCAGGGTCGCCGTCCGCGGGATGCGTCCCGTGACCCGGCCGCCCTGGAACGCCGTGGTCTGTCCGTCGGGGCGGGCCAACCGGCCGCGGCCCGGCGCCGGTTCGTCCGGGCCCGGCGCCGGTGCGTCGAGGGTGGCCCGCAGTGTGGCGCGCAGGGAAGGCTCCGTCTGGGCCGTGCGGCCCCCGGGGGCGGTGGCGGCGACCAGGTGCACGCCGAGCCGCTCGCCTTCCCGCGCGACGGCCTCCAGGGCCCGCATCACCGACCCGGCGGCGGGCCGCCCGGGGGAGCCGAGCGGGGGAGTGACCAGTGCGTCCAGGTCGTCCACGACCACGACGAGGCGGGGGAGCGGCGGCACGGCGGCGGTGCGGCGCCGGGCGGCGCCCGGCCGCAGGCGCAGGGTGGAGCTGGGCGGGGAGTCGACGTCCCCGGTCTCCGCCGTCGCGGCGGGTGCGGTGCTGACCGAGATGCCGCCCGCGTGGGCGCGCTGGGCGATCAGCCGGCCCGACACCTCGCGCCCGGTGTGCCACTCGGCGAAGTGCGAACGGCCCAGCAGCTCGGCGCGCCGTTTCAGCTCCGCGCTCAGGGACTGCGCGAACTCCCGCATGCGCACCGGGTCGTTGGCGGTGAGGTGCGTCGTGACGTGCGGTACGTCCGTGCAGACACGCAGGCCCTCGCCGTGTCCGCCGCCCGCGCTCACGCTGTCCCGGCCGTCCATCAGGACGATCCCGAGCCGGTCGGGGCGTTCGGCGGAGGCGAGGGAGGCGACGAGCGCCCGCAGCAGCTCGGTGCGGCCGCTGCCGGGCGGCCCCTCGACGAGCAGGTGCGGTCCCTCGGCGGCGAGGTCGACGGTGACCGGACCGCGCGGCCCGGCGCCCAGGACGGCGTGCGCGCGTCCGCCCAGGGCCTGGGTGTCGTCGGCAGCGTCCGCCCACCGTGCCATCAGGGACGCCGGGGTGGCCCGGGCGAGGCCCAGTTCGTCGAGGAGGCGGGCGGCCTGGGGCAGCGGTGCGGACACGCGCGCGTGCCGCTCGCCGCCGGGCTGGTCGGAGCGCAGCGGCGCCAGGGCCCGCGCGAACCGCTCGGCCCAGGCGAGGGAGACCGCGTCCACCGTGCCGAGGGTGCCGTGGCCGACCGGGCCGCCCCGGCCGTTCGGGGACGCCTCGGTGCGGGCCACGCGCAGCAGCCGCAGGGCCGTCGCCACGTCGCCGCTGAGCAGTGCCACGGCGCCGCACTCCCGGAACACGGGGGACACCGCGCAGGCCGCCTCGTACGTCTCCGTCACCGGGGACGTCGGGGAGGCGGCGGCGGTCTCGGCGAGGCACACGACGTGGACGCCGGCCCGCGGTCCCTCCACGGCCAGCCTCGCCACCGCGTCGCGCACGTCGGCGCCGCCGGGGTCGCCGTCCACGACGACCACCGTGTACGGGCCCGCGAAGCGGGCGGCCGCCGGGGCGGAGCCGTCGTCCGGCCGTGCCCAGGAGGGGCGTCGGTCGGTGTCGGTGTCCGTGTGCGCGTCCGTGTGCGGCGGGGTGCCGGGGTGCCGCGCGTCGTGCTCGGGAGCCGTGGGCTGGGCGGGGATCGCGGTCGCCGGGGTCGCAGAGGTCGCCGGGGCGGGTGGGCGTGCGCCGCCGTTCCGGGCGTCCGTCAGGTGGTCCTCCAGGCGGCGCAGCAGCTCGTGGGAGCGGGCCATGGCCTGTTCCCGGTCGTAGGCGAGCAGCAGGCGGCAGTCCTGGCCGTGTCCCGGGCGCAGCTGCGGCAGCCAGCCCAGCCACGACCACTCGGCCGACCGCTCCGCGAGCGGACGGGAACGGTCGGCGCTGATCAGAACGATCTCCAGCACGTCGGCGGAGTGCAGCGCGGCGAGCTGGGCCAGCACCGCGCGGGCCAGCCCGGCGAGCCGCCCGCGCGGGCCGGCCAGCCCGAGGGCCCCGACCTCGCGCAGGCCGGCGGTCACCGGCACCGCGGGCAGCGGTGCGTCACCGCCGGGCGCCACCCGGTCGGCCGTACCCAGCCGCACGGTGAGCGCCTCCGGGTGGCCCGGGCCGCGCTCCCACAGCCGGGGGCCCGGCCCGAGCGCGGTCAGCAGCAGCGAGGCGGGGTCCGGCCAGGTCTCCGGCGCGCTCGAGGGTCCGGTGGCCGGGGCCGTCGGCGCGGCGGTGGACGCCTCGGCGTCGTGGGCGTGCGGGCCGGGCCCGGCGGTGTCCTGCGCACCGCCGCGTCCTCCGGCCAGCCGCCGCGCCCAGGCCCCGAGCCCGCCGCGCCTGCGCACGCCCTGGGGGGCGTCGGTGCCGCGCAGGGGCGTGCCCTTGCGTCGCGTACCGCCGTCCGGGACGAGGGTGGCCGCGTCGGGAGCGTCCGGGCCGGGCGCGTTCGGGCCGCGTGCGGCGGCGGACGCGTCCGTGCCGTGCGGCTGCGCACCGAACGTGCCGGTGCCGTACGCGCCCGTGCCGTGCGCCGGCTCACCGGACGCGCCCGAGCCGTGCGGGTTCGGTCCGAACCCGCCGCCGTGGGTCTCACCCGTCGACGGGGCCGGCCGGGGTCCGCCCGACACCGGGCCGGTGCCGTGGCTCTCGATGCGCGGTGCACCGCCCTGGCCGGGCACCTGGGCAAAGTCGTCGGGGGCGGAACCGGGCCCTTGCCCCGCCGTGCCGTGGGCGTGGTGGGTCGGTGCGGCGGGACGCGACCGGTGCGCGGGGCCGGACGTGCGTCCGGTGCCGCCCGCACCGGGGAGGACACCAGGTTCGGCGAGTGCGGCGCCGTCGTGGCTGGTCGCGCAGTTCCCCGCGCCCCTGGGGGTGCTGCCGTCAGGGGCGTCGCCAGGTGCCGCGCCTGCCTGGTGCCCGAGGCTGTGGCGGGTCGTCGCGGCCACGCCGTCGTGGCCGGTCGCGCAGTTCCCCGCGCCCCTGGGGATGCTGCCCTCAGGGGCGTCAGCAGGCACTGGCCCGGCCCCGCGCGCGGACCCGTCCGCCCCGGCGTGTCCCCCCGCCCCGTCCGCCACGCGCGCGTGGGCCATCCGGTCCCCGGCGTCGTACGAGGACGAGGACGTACCCGGCAGCCGTACGTGCCCCTCGCCGTCCGCCGTCGTGGCCAGCCGCACCTCCGCCGCGGGGCGGGCCGGCACCAGGCGCAGCGCCGACTCGCCGATCCGCAGCAGCGCCCCCGGCGTGAGGCGGACCGGGCGGTCGCCCACGCGGGCGCCGTCCAGGGTGGTGCCGTTGGTGGAGCCGAGGTCGGCGACCGAGACGCGGCCGTCGGCGGCGACGGTCACGGCGCAGTGCATCCGGGAGACGTCCGGGTCGTCGAGCGCCACGTCGGCGTCGGCGGAGCGGCCGAGGCGGATCTGCCCGCCGTGCAGCAGGTGGACGCCGCCCGCGTCGGGACCGGCGACCACGTGGAGCTGGGCCGGGGCCCCGGCCGGGTCGGTGTGCGGGTCGGGCTCGCCGGGGGCGCCCAGACAGAGCACGGCACCGTCGATCAGCGGGGGCTCGCCCAGGGTGCTGCGCTGGGCGTCGAGCCGCTGCGCACCCGCGTAGAGCACCACCTGGCCGGTGCCCGGGCCCTCGCCGCCGGGGAGCGCCGCGGCCAGTGCGGAGGCGACCGCGGCCAGGGCGGTGCCGGCCGGCGCGGTGACCAGCACGTCGCAGCTCGCGGCGCGGTCCCCCTCCGGAGCAGGCGGGCCCAGCGGGTCTACGACGGTCAGCCGGATCTGCATCGCCGTCAGCGGTCCCTTCGCGCGGGCGCCCGCGCGCCGGGGACAGAAGCCGTTCACCACGGTCCCCCACCGCGGACTTCCCCCACCGCCACACGAACACGTCGGCCAGTACTGCACGCATCCTCGCACCTGCCACTGACAACGTGCCCGCCGCCCGCCGTCAAATGATCTTGATTGGTCGGCTCTGCCCGCAAAAGTGCCTGACAGGTGCCGTCCCGGTGATCGAACGGCGTCCGCTTGAGATCGGTCACGTCCGGGCTCGGCAACCATGGGACCGGGTCGCGCGTCTTTCCTTCGCACACGCACCTGAGCAGGTGCCGGATGCGGAACGTAAGACGTACCTGCGGACCAATGGGAACCCACAGAACGACGACAGCCCGGCGCCGGGACCACGGCACTACAGTGGGTCGGAACAGCCAGCAAGCAACAGGGAGCGCATGACGTGCGGCCGGTAGGCAGCAAGTACCTCCTCGAGGAGCCCCTCGGCCGCGGCGCCACGGGCACCGTCTGGCGTGCCCGCCAGCGCGAGACCGCGGGCGCCGAGGCCGCCGTGGCCGGACAGCCCGGCGAGACCGTCGCGATCAAGGTCCTCAAGGAGGAGCTCGCGAGCGACCCCGACATCGTGATGCGTTTCCTGCGGGAGCGCTCCGTCCTGCTGCGGCTGACCCACCCCAACATCGTCCGGGTCCGCGACCTGGTCGTCGAGGGGGAGCTGCTGGCGCTCGTCATGGACCTCGTCGAGGGCCCCGACCTGCACCGCTACCTGCGCGAGAACGGCCCCTTCACCCCGGTCGCGGCAGCCCTGCTCACCGCCCAGATCGCCGACGCCCTCGCGGCCAGCCACGCCGACGGCGTCGTGCACCGCGACCTGAAGCCGGCCAACGTGCTGCTCAAGCAGGACGGCGGCGAGATGCACCCGATGCTCACCGACTTCGGCATCGCGCGCCTCGCCGACTCGCCCGGCCTCACCCGCACCCACGAGTTCGTCGGCACCCCCGCCTACGTCGCGCCGGAGTCCGCCGAGGGCCGCCCGCAGACCTCCGCCGTCGACGTCTACGGCGCCGGCATCCTGATGTATGAGCTGGTCACCGGCCGGCCCCCGTTCGGCGGCGGCTCCGCCCTGGAGGTGCTGCACCAGCACCTGAGCGCCGAGCCGCGCCGCCCCTCCACCGTTCCCGACCCGCTGTGGACGGTCATCGAGCGCTGCCTGCGCAAGAACCCCGACGACCGCCCCAGCGCCGAGAACCTCGCCCGCGGCCTGCGCGTCGTCGCCGAGGGCATCGGCGTGCACGCGACCAGCGCGCAGATCGGCGCCGCCGAGAACGTCGGCGCGCTCCTCGCCCCCGACCCGGCGCCCGCGCAGGTCCCGGGCGCCCCCGGCGCCGCCGACCCCACGCAGGTGCTCCCGCACAACGCGCCCGGCGCCCAGAACCCGAACGGCGCCTACGACCCGAACGGCGCCACCAGCGTCCTGCCGCAGACCGGCAACCAGGCGGACGCCGCCGACCCCACCGCCGTACTGCCGAACCGCGGCGCGGCCGACCCGACCGCCGTCATGCCGCCCGTGCCGCCGGGACAGCAGGGCGGACCCGGGCAGGGCCAGGGTGGCGGGCCTGAGGACCCGCACCCCTGGCAGAACCAGCTCCGCGCCGCCCGCGACCGCAACGAGCAGACCCAGGTCCAGTACCTCGACCCGAACCAGGACCCGCTGCGCCGCCGCCCCCAGCGGCAGGTCTCCCGCCCGCAGCAGCCGCCCCGCCAGGCCCCGCAGGGACCGCCGCCCGGCTACGGCTATCCGCAGCAGCAGCAGCAGCAGCAACAACAGCCGCAGCGGTACGCCACTCCGCAGCCGCAGCAGCCCCAGCAGGCGCCCCGGCCCCAGCCGCAGCGCTACGCCCCGCCGCCCACGCCCGAGCCGCAGCCGCCCCGGCGCGAGCCCCGGCCGCCCCGGCAGCGCAGTGCCAACCCCATGCGCATCCCGGGCCTCGGCTGCCTCAAGGGATGCCTGTTCACGCTCGTCATCCTCTTCGTGGCCGGCTGGCTGATCTGGGAGCTGAGCCCGCTCCAGGAGTGGATCGGCACGGGCAAGGGCTACTGGGAGCAGCTGACCGACTGGTTCACCACCGTGACCGACTGGTTCGGCGAGCTCGGCGGCGGCAGCGGCTCGGGCGGCGGCGGAACGTCGACCGGCGGCTGATCCGGCGACGCTCCCTCCCGGCCGCACCCGCCTCCCCGGCGGCGAGTCTGGGGATTTGTCGACATCCCACGGGTGATTTCGGCCTCCCCGGTGAAGGCCGGCTCCACGGACGCGTACTTTTAAGCGCAACACGCGTCGGTAGGAGCAGTCTTGGCACGGAAGATCGGCAGCCGGTACACCGCCCACCAGATCCTCGGGCGGGGCAGCGCCGGCACGGTGTGGCTGGGCGAGGGGCCCGAGGGACCCGTCGCGATCAAGCTGCTGCGCGAGGACCTGGCGTCCGACCAGGAGTTGGTCTCCCGCTTCGTGCAGGAGCGCACCGCCCTGCTCGGCCTGGAGCACCCGCACGTCGTCTCCGTGCGCGACCTGGTGGTCGACGGCAACGATCTCGCGCTGGTCATGGACCTGGTCCGCGGCACCGACCTGCGCACCCGCCTGGACCGGGAGCGGCGCCTGGCGCCCGAGGCCGCGGTGGCCGTCGTCGCCGACGTCGCCGACGGCCTGGCCGCCGCGCACGCCGCCGGGGTCGTGCACCGTGACGTCAAGCCCGAGAACGTGCTGCTCGACATGCAGGGCCCGCTCGGCCCCGGCGGCTCGCACCCGGCCCTGCTGACCGACTTCGGCGTGGCCAAGCTCATCGACACCCCGCGCCGCACCCGCGCCACGAAGATCATCGGCACGCCCGACTACCTGGCCCCGGAGATCGTCGAGGGCCTGCCCCCGCGCGCGTCGGTCGACATCTACGCCCTCGCCACGGTGCTCTACGAGCTGCTCGCGGGCTTCACCCCGTTCGGCGGCGGCCACCCCGGCGCCGTACTGCGCCGCCACGTCACCGAGTCGGTCGTCCCCCTGCCCGGCATCCCGGACGAGCTGTGGCAGCTGCTCGTGCAGTGCCTCGCCAAGGCACCGGCCTCCCGGCTGCGCGCCTCCGAGCTGGGCGACCGGCTGCGCGAGCTGCTGCCCATGCTGGCCGGCATGGGGCCGCTCGACGTCGACGAGCCCGACGCCGAGCAGGACGACCCGGACGCGTCCGAGGAGGCCACGGCGTCCCCGGGGTCCGCCGCGCCCGCCGGGGAGCCGGTACGGCGCCGGGGAGCGGTGCCGCTGGTGCCGGGCGCGAAACCGGCCGACTCCAACCGCGACACGCACACCTCCATGCGCGTACCGGCCCCCGACGAACTGGCCGGCGGCGCCCGCGGCACCGCCCGAGCCCCGCGCGCGTCCGGTGCCCCGCGCCCCGGCTCGGCCCGCAATCGGGCCACCGCGCGGCGCCGCCGGCTGGCCCTGGGCGCCGGCGCGGTCGCCCTGGTGGCGGCGGTCGGCGTCGGCACCTGGCTGAGCACGGGCGGCGACGAAACCGACACCGGCCCCCAGGACACGCGGAACTCGGCACCGGCCTCCCCCTGAGGCCGGGCGCGCCGCCCTCACCGTGACGACCCGGCGAAGAGCGGTGGACGGAACCGTTACGCTGGATGCGTGGCAGTCGTCGATGTATCCGAAGAGCTGAAGTCCCTCTCCTCGACCATGGAGTCGATCGAGGCCGTCCTGGACCTCGACAGGATGAGGGCAGACATCGCCGTGCTCGAGGAGCAGGCGGCCGCGCCGTCCCTGTGGGACAACCCGGACGAGGCGCAGAAGATCACCAGCAGGCTCTCGCACCTCCAGGCGGAGGTACGCAAGGCCGAGGCCCTGCGCGGCCGGATCGACGATCTCGCCGTGCTCTTCGAGATGGCCGAGGAGGAGGACGACCCGGACACCCGCGCGGAGGCCGAGTCCGAGCTCACGGCCGTCAGGAAGGCGCTGGACGAGATGGAGGTCCGCACCCTCCTCTCGGGCGAGTACGACTCCCGTGAGGCGCTGGTCAACATCCGCGCGGAGGCCGGTGGCGTGGACGCCGCCGACTTCGCCGAGAAGCTCCAGCGCATGTACCTGCGCTGGGCCGAGCAGCACGGCTACAAGACCGAGATCTACGAGACGTCGTACGCGGAGGAGGCCGGCATCAAGTCGACCACCTTCGCCGTGCAGTCGCCGTACGCCTACGGCACCCTCTCCGTCGAGCAGGGCACGCACCGCCTGGTGCGCATCTCCCCGTTCGACAACCAGGGGCGCCGCCAGACCTCCTTCGCGGGCGTCGAGATCCTCCCCGTGGTCGAGCAGACCGACCACATCGAGATCGACGAGTCCGAGCTGCGGGTGGACGTGTACCGGTCCTCCGGCCCCGGCGGCCAGGGCGTGAACACCACCGACTCGGCGGTGCGCCTCACCCACATCCCCACCGGCATCGTCGTCTCCTGTCAGAACGAGCGCTCCCAGATCCAGAACAAGGCCACCGCCATGAACGTCCTCCAGGCCAAGCTCCTGGAGCGGCGCCGCCAGGAGGAGCAGGCCAAGATGGACGCCCTCAAGGGCGACGGCGGCAACTCCTGGGGCAACCAGATGCGTTCGTACGTCCTGCACCCGTACCAGATGGTCAAGGACCTGCGCACCGAGCACGAAGTGGGCAACCCGGAGGCCGTGTTCAACGGCGAGATCGACGGCTTCCTGGAGGCCGGTATTCGCTGGCGCAAGCAGCAGGAGAAGTAGGGCGGAGCGCGTACGGCGCTTTGTCGACAAGGCAACTGCCCCCGTCGAGGGGGCGGTTGCCTTTTTTCTGACGGTGTTGTCCGGCTTTTACGTCACACTCACACCCTTTGTGTCCGGCATACGTCTCTTACCTGGACATCGCGTACGCAACGGCCTTGACGTCGCTTTGAACATTCGTAAGGGTGAGGCGCGGCATGCGTATTTCTGGGGCGCATGTGAACCGGGGGACTTCAGCAGGCAGCTACCTCCCGTCGATCACGGCCCCCGAGTGCGGCCTCACTGACTAATCGGCTACTGGGGGTAGCAACTACATGACGAAGAAGACGCGGATTCGTGTCGCGCGGATAGCGGCCGGCGCGGTGATCGCCGCGGGCGCGTCGCTGACCGCCGCGGGCGCGGCTTCGGCGCTCGAGATCGGCATCGGCGCGGGCGTCGGCGTGAGCGCCGAGGGTGAGAACGAGACCACCGGCGGCACGGAGGGCGGCTCCGAGGGCACGAGCGAGGGCAATGCCAGCGTCGGCCTGATCGGTGGCGGCGACGGCGGCAACACCGACGGCGGCAACACCGATGGCGGCGGCGACGGTGGCAACACTGATGGTGGCCTGATCGGTGGCGGCGACGGTGGCAACACTGACGGTGGCGGCGACGGTGGCAACACCGATGGTGGCGGCGACGGCGGCAACACCGATGGCGGCGGCGACGGTGGCAACACCGATGGCGGCCTGATCGGTGGCGGCGACGGCGGTAACACTGACGGTGGCGGCGACGGCGGCAACACCGATGGTGGCGGCGACGGCGGCAACACCGATGGCGGCCTGATCGGTGGCGGCGACGGCGGTAACACTGACGGTGGCGGCGACGGCGGCAACACCGACGGCGGCAACGGCAACAACGGCGGCAACGGCAACACCGGCGGTACCGGCGGCAACGGCGGCTCGGACACCACCGGTGGCAACACCGGCGGCTCCACCGGCGGTAACGGCGGCTCCACCGGCGGTAACGGCGGGACCACCGGTGACACCACCGGCGGCACCACCCCCGACGGCGGCGGCAACGACAACGTCACCCAGGACGAGGGTTCCTCGGCCCTGACCGACACCGGCGAGGAGGCCCCGGCCTCCTCCGACACCGCCGCTCAGGGCAGCGGTGAGGAGCTCGCCGAGACCGGCGCCGCGGAGACCACGTTCCTGCTGGTCGGCGCCGCGACGATGATCGCCGGCGGCATCGGCTTCCGCATGTTGCCGCGTCTGATGAACGGCCGCGGCGCGGCTGCCTGACGGTAGTCACCCGCGTACGCATCGCGCACGCACGCACACGAAGGGCCCGGAGCGCTCAGCGCTCCGGGCCCTTCCCTGTCTACTGGCCGCCCTCTGTGGGCGTCAGACGGTCTGGTGGGCCAGCAGGGCCACCGCCGCGATCAGCACCGCCAGCAGCGCGATCAGCGTCGTCGGATTCAGGCCCGCGAAGAGATTGCCCTGCTGCAGCCGCTCGCGGTTCGCCCGGCACACCGGGCACCGGCCCTCACTCACGGGCGCCGCGCAGTTCGCGCACACCAACCGGTCGTACGTCATGCGCTCGCCCTCCTTGCCACCGGCTTCGTCGGAACAACGCCCACACGGCCGTGAACGTTCCCCTTCCACTGTGCCAGGTTCCGAGGGGCCCCGCGCGCCCTCCGTTCAGAGGCGGGCGGGGACAAAACGCGCAACTGATGCGCAACCCCGACCGGTGACTGCGGTCCGCACCCCGCTTCGCGTATGGTCACGCACATCTACCCCCGGCTACCCGTGGTGCATCCGTGATCCGATTCGACAACGTCTCCAAGGTCTACCCCAAACAGAGCCACCCAGCCCTCAGGGACGTCTCCCTGGAGGTCGAGAAGGGCGAGTTCGTCTTCCTCGTGGGGTCCTCCGGCTCCGGAAAGTCCACCTTCCTGCGGCTGGTCCTCCGCGAGGAGCGGTGCAGCCACGGCCAGGTGCACGTCCTGGGCAAGGACCTCGCCCGCCTGTCCAACTGGAAGGTGCCGCAGATGCGGCGCCAGCTGGGGACGGTGTTCCAGGACTTCCGCCTGCTGCCGAACAAGACGGTCGGCGAGAACGTCGCCTTCGCGCAGGAGGTCATCGGCAAGTCCCGCGGCGAGATCCGCAAGTCCGTGCCGCAGGTGCTCGACCTCGTCGGTCTGGGCGGCAAGGAGGACCGCAGGCCCGGCGAGCTGTCCGGCGGTGAGCAGCAGCGCGTCGCCATCGCGCGCGCCTTCGTCAACCGGCCCAAGCTGCTGATCGCGGACGAGCCCACCGGCAACCTCGACCCGCAGACCTCCGTCGGCATCATGAAGCTGCTCGACCGCATCAACCGGACGGGCACCACCGTGATCATGGCCACCCACGACCAGAACATCGTGGACCAGATGCGCAAGCGCGTCATCGAGCTGGAGAAGGGCCGCCTCGTCCGCGACCAGGCACGCGGCGTCTACGGCTACCAGCACTGACGACGAGGAACGGAAAGGCTTAACGAGACGCCATGCGCGCCCAGTTCGTGCTCTCGGAGATCGGTGTCGGTCTTCGCCGCAATCTGACGATGACCTTCGCCGTCATCGTCTCCGTCGCCCTGTCCCTGGCCCTGTTCGGCGGTTCGCTGCTGATGAGCGACCAGGTCAACACCATGAAGGGCTACTGGTACGACAAGGTCAACGTCTCGGTCTTCCTCTGCAACAAGAGCGACGCCGAGTCCGACCCCAACTGCGCCAAGGGCGCGGTGACCGAGGACCAGAAGAAGCAGATCAAGTCCGACCTCGACGAGATGGCCGTGGTCGACACGGTGACGTACGAGTCGCAGGACGAGGCGTACAAGCACTACAAGGAGCAGTTCGGCGACTCCCCGCTGGCCAGTTCGCTCACGCCGGACCAGATGCAGGAGTCGTACCGCATCAAGCTGAAGGACCCGGAGAAGTACCAGGTCATCGCGACCGCCTTCGACGGCCGGGACGGCGTGCAGTCCGTGCAGGACCAGAAGGGCCTCCTGGACAACCTCTTCGAGCTTCTCAACGGCATGAACTGGGCCGCCCGCGCGGTGATGGCCCTGATGCTCGTCGTCGCGCTGATGCTGATCGTCAACACGGTGCGCGTCTCGGCGTTCAGCCGGCGCCGCGAGACCGGCATCATGCGGCTGGTCGGCGCCTCCGGCTTCTACATCCAGGCGCCGTTCATCATGGAGGCGGCCGTCGCCGGGCTCATCGGCGGTGGTGTCGCCTGCGCCTTCCTGGTGACCGCCAGGTACTTCATCATCGACCACGGACTCGCCCTGTCCGAGAAGCTGAACCTGATCAACTTCATCGGCTGGGACGCCGTACTGACGAAGCTGCCGCTGATCCTCGCCACCAGCCTGCTGATGCCGGCACTGGCCGCGTTCTTCGCGCTGCGCAAGTACCTGAAGGTGTGACACATACCAAGAGGGCCGCACGGGCAAGCGACCGTGCGGCCCTCTCGCGTTGTCCTAGACTCACCGGCATGTCAGGTCGTGACCTGTTCTGTCAGCCCCGCCGCCCACGCCGCGGGGCCGCCCTGGCCTTGGTGTTCACGGGCGTACTCGTCGCGGGCGCCGCGACCGGCTCGCTCCCCGGGTCCGACCGGAGGACCACCTCCGACGCGACCCGCCCGGCCGCCCCCGCCGAACGGCACGAGGAGGTCGCCCGCGCGGCGGCCGAGGCGATGGCCGACGGCAAGTCCCCCGTGGAGGCCGCCGAACGCGCCGTCAGCCGCAGCGGCGACCGCTGGGGCGCCGTCTACTCCAGCGGCGAGTACGAGGAGTTGGAGGACGCCCTCGACGGCCGGTACACCGGCGTCGGGCTCTCCGCGCGCCGCGAGCGCGACGGCCGCATCGAGGTCACCAAGGTGCGCGACGGCTCGCCGGCCGCCGAGGCCGGCATCCGCGAGGGCGACCGGCTGCGCAGCGTGGACGGCGAGCGGGTCGACGGGCGTCCCGTCACCGAGGTCGTCTCCATACTGCGCGGCGACGCCGAGGACGACCCCGCCGGCACCGCCGTGCGCCTCGGCCTGGAGCGCGGCACGCGCGCGTGGACCGAGACGGTGCGGCGGGCCCGGCTGTCGACCGACCCCGTGACGGTGCGCAGGCTCGCCGACGGCCTCACCGTCCTGAGGGTCACCTCCTTCACCAAGGGCGTCGGCGAGCAGGTGTGCTCCGAGGTGGAGCGGCTGCCGTCCGGATCCGGTGTCGTCCTCGACCTGCGCGGCAACTCCGGCGGGCTGGTCAGCGAGGCCGTCACCGCCGCCTCCGCCTTCCTCGACGGCGGCCTGGTCGCCACGTACGACGTCGACGGCGACCAGCGGGCGCTGCACGCCGAGCCCGGCGGCGACACCACCAGACCCCTGGTCGCGCTCGTCGACGGCGGCACGATGAGCGCGGCCGAACTCCTCACCGGAGCCCTCCAGGACCGCGGACGGGCGGTCGTCCTGGGCTCGCGCACCTTCGGCAAGGGCTCGGTGCAGATGCCGAGCCGGCTGCCCGGCGGCTCGGTGGCCGAGCTGACCGTCGGGCACTACCGCACCCCCCTGGGCCGCGGCGTCGACGGCACGGGCATCACGCCCGACCTGGAGGTCGACCCGGCGGACCCGGCCGCCCTGGAGCGGGCGCGGACGGTGCTGAGCGGCCTGGGGCCGACCGCGTAATCGGCTTTCCCCGGCCCCCCTCCGTAGTGCCAAAATGGACCGCACTATGGCTAAGGAAAAAGGGCGCAAGCTGATCGCGCAGAACAAGAAGGCGCGGCACGACTACCAGATCCTCGACACCTACGAGGCAGGCCTGGTGCTGTCCGGGACCGAGGTGAAGTCACTGCGTCAGGGGCGGGCGTCACTGGCCGACGGCTTCGTGCAACTGGACGGACACGAAGCGTGGCTGCACAACGTGCACGTGCCCGAGTACAGCCAGGGCACCTGGACCAACCACAGCGCCCGCCGCAAGCGGAAGCTGCTGCTGCACCGTGTGGAGATCGACAAGCTGGAGGCCAAGTCCCAGGAGACCGGCCACACGATCGTGCCGCTCGCGCTGTACTTCAAGGACGGCCGGGCCAAGGTCGAGATCGCCCTGGCACGCGGCAAGAAGGAGTACGACAAGCGGCAGACCCTGCGGGAGAAGCAGGACCGGCGCGAGGCGGAGCGGACGATCTCGGCGATCCGGCGCAAGCAGCGGGCCTGAGCGCCGGGAATAGGCTGGCACCCGTACGCGTTGGTCACGTACGATGGCACTGCACCCCACAGCGGGTGCGCGCCCCCTCCTTGGAGGGATTGAAAAATCAACATGGGGATGATCGGTTTCGACAGCGGCTGTCGAAGCAGGGGAAGCGTGTCGAGGAAGCGGCCATGATCTCGTAAACCACAGGCCGAAAAAATAATCGCCAACACCAAGCGCGATTCCTCCCAGCAGGCCTTCGCCCTCGCTGCCTGATCTCAGGTAGCAGAGCGAGCCTCCTACTAAAGGGAGTGTCAGCCCGGGGCTGTTCCCGACCCGGATCCTGGCATCAGCTAGGGGACTAAACCTTGATCCCGGTCACGGGGTGAAGAGGGAAACCAAACAGTGACTGAGCCCGTCGGAGACTTGTCCGCGTGATCTCCGGGGCTGAGAAAATCGAAGCGGACTGCACACGGAGAAGCCCTGATTCCGCACCGTTGGACGCGGGTTCGATTCCCGCCATCTCCACGAGGTCGAGGGCGACATGTGCCCGCGCGAAAGCGCGAGCCGTGTCGCCCTCGTCGTCTTTTGAGCGGCGAGGCCGCGCGAGGCGGGGGCTCCGCCACCCGCACCCCCTCCAGGAAACCCCTGGGTCACCGGCGACGAGCCGGTGACCCAGGGGTTTCTACTTTTCCGCCGTCCGCCGGGGCGTCGGCAGCAGGGTGAGGAGCAGGGCCACCGCCGCCGCCGTGACCGGGATGCCGTACGCGGCGGTGGGGGAGGCGTGCTCGACCAGCCAGCCGCCCGTCGCGCTGCCGCAGGCGATGCCGCCGAGCAGGCCGGTCACCGCGAGGGTCATGCCCTCGTTCAGCCGGCCCTGCGGGGTGCGGTGCTGGACCAACGTCATGGTGGTGACCATGGTCGGGGCCGTCGCCATCCCGGCGACCAGCAGCGTGAGCGCCAGCAGCGGCAGGGAGCCGGTGAGGGACGCCGCGAGCAGCGGCAGCGTCAGCAGGGCCGTCATCGCGGCCACGCACCACGGCAGGCGGTGCTCGGCGGGCCCGGCCGGCTTCAGCGCGCCGTACAGCAGGCCCGCCGCGCAGGAACCGGCCGCCTGGAGGGCCAGGACCACGCCGGCCGCCGCGCGGTGTCCCTGTGCGTCCGCGAACGCGATCGTGACCACCTCCATCGCCCCGAACACCCCGCCCATCGCCAGGCAGACGGCCAGCAGCGGCGGGATGCCCGGCACACGGAAGGGCGCCTTCGCCGTCGGGCGCGGCCGGGCCGGCGGCTCGGTCGAGCGCTGGGCGGCGAACAGCAGCATGCCGCTCACCAGCAGCACCACGCCCACCAGCGTGCCCGCCTCCGGAAACAGCGCCGTGCACAGGAACGCCGCCAGCACCGGCCCGAGCATGAAGCACAGCTCGTCGGCGGCCTGCTCGAAGGAGTTCGCCGTGTGCAGGGCGTCGGAGTCGCCCTGCAGCAGGTGGGCCCAGCGGGCGCGGGCCATGCCGCCGGTGTTGGGTGTCGTCGCGGTGGCGGCGTACGCGGCGAACAGGGTCCACGCGGGGGCGCCGTGGCGGACGCACAGCACCAGGGCGAGCGAGCCCAGGGCCGCGAGCAGCGTGGCGGGCGCCGCCACCCTCGCCTGGCCGTGCCGGTCCACGAGCCGCGCGACCCACGGGGCGACGAGCGCCGTCGCCGCCAGCCCCGTCGCGGTGACGGCGCCGGCGAGGGCGTACGAACCACGCGTACCGGCGATCATCACGACCGCGCTCACGCTGAACATGCCCATGGGCATCCGGGCCATGAGGTTCCCGACCGTGAACGCCCGGGCGCCGGGTGTGGACAGGAGCCGCCGGTACGGGCCGGGCGGCCGGTCCCGGGTGCGGGGGCGGAAGTCGGCGGCGACCAGGGCGTCACCGGTGACGATGAGGAGGGGGGACTGCGGGGACGGGCGTGCGGAAGTCGATCGTGGCATGGACTCACCGTCGCCCCGTGGCGATCACGGGGTCCAACACCTTCTCCGTGCCCATTGACGCACTCCCGTTGTAAATTCGCCGGATGCCCGCACCCGCGCACCTCGACCCCCGCCTCCTGCGCGCGTTCGTCACCGTCGCGGAGGACCTCCACTTCACCCGTGCCGCCGCGCGCCTGTACGTCGCCCAGCAGGCGCTCAGCAGGGACGTACGGCGCCTGGAACGGGAGTTGGGCGCGGAGCTGTTCGTCCGCACCACCCGGCAGGTGACCCTGACGGCCGACGGCGAGCGGCTGCTGCCGTACGCCCGCCGCGTCCTCCAGGCGCAGGACGACCTCCTGGCCGCCTTCGGGCAGGCCCGCCCGCTGCTGGTGGACCTCAACTCCCCGGGTCTGGTCACCGGCCGCCTGGTCCTGGAGCGCGCCCGTGAACTGGCGCCCGGTCAGGAGCTGATGGCACGTTACGAGAGCGGACTGACGTACGCCGCCGGCGAACTGCTCGCCGGCCGCCTCGACGCCTCCTTCGGCCGGTTCGCGGGCCTCGACCCGGCGCTGCGGACCGGACTCGCCCACCAGCCCGTCCGCTGCGAGCCCATGGCGGTCGTCCTGCCGGAGAACCATCCGCTGGCCCCGCTGCCGGAGGTGCCGCTGGCCGCACTCGCCGGCGAGACCGTGTACGCCGGGGCCGGGAACCCGCGGACGCCGGAGTGGACCGATCTCGCCCACCGCCTGTTCGAGGGGCGGGGCATCGACGTGGCCGCACCCGTTCCGCTGGCCGTCGGGGAGGAGGAGTTCCAGCGGATCATGGACAAGGCGGGCCATCCGGTCCTCGCCGTAGTGAGCTTTCCGGCCATGGCCGCGACCGTGGTGCGCCCGCTCGTCGGTCCGGTGCCGCTGTCGCCGGTCTCGCTGGTCTGGCGAAAGGGGCTGGTGCATCCCGCGTTGGACGCGCTGCGCCGGGCGGCGTCCCGGGCCGCGGCCGAGAACGGGTGGCTCCGCAGGCCTGCCGGAGCGTGGATTCCGGACGTCGACGCCGCCGTGATGTGCGTGCGTGACTGACACCCCCGGCAGTCACGGGTGCTCCGTGTGCTGCCACCCGCAGGAGCCCCCGCCGATCGCCTCTCACCCCGCACTCGTGCCGAGAGAGACCGACGTTCCCTTCCGGTCACCCGCAGCCCCACAGGCCCGAAACGCGTCCTCCCTACCTTCGGTGCGATCGAGCCGTGGAGCACCGTGGAGGCGTCATGACAGTCCCTGGCGGCCGCTGGATCCAGCACTGGGATCCGGAGGACGAGACCTTCTGGAAGGGAACGGGGGAGCGGGTCGCCCGGCGGAACCTGTTCTTCTCCGTCCTCTGTGAGCACATCGGGTTCTCGGTCTGGACGCTGTGGTCGGTGCTGGTGCTCTTCATGGGCCCGGAGTACGGACTGACGCCGGCCGACAAGTTCCTGCTGACGTCCGTGGTGACGCTGGTGGGGGCGGTGGTGCGGGTGCCGTACACCTTCGCGGTCGCGGTCTTCGGCGGGCGGAACTGGACGGTCGTCTCCGCCGGGCTGCTGCTCGTGCCGACCGTCGCCGCCTTCGTGGTCATGGAGCCGGGGACGTCCTTCTCGACCTTCCTCCTGGTCGGGATGCTGGCCGGTATCGGCGGGGGCAACTTCGCCTCCTCCATGACCAACATCAACGCCTTCTTCCCGCTCAGGAAGAAGGGCTGGGCGCTCGGCCTCAACGCCGGCGGCGGCAACATCGGCGTGCCGGTCATCCAGCTGGCCGCCCTCGCGATCATCGGGGCGGGCGGCGGGCCGCGGGTACTGCTCGGGGTCTACATCCCGCTGATCCTGGTGGCCGCCGTCCTCGCCGCCTGCCGCATGGACAACCTCGCCTCGGTGAAGAACGACACCGGGGCCGCCAAGGACGCCGCCAGGGAGGCGCACACCTGGATCATGGCGCTGCTGTACATCGGCACGTTCGGGTCGTTCATCGGCTACAGCTTCGCCTTCGGGCAGGTGCTGACGACCCAGTTCGGTCGGACCCCGCTGCAGGCCGCCTACCTCACCTTCATCGGCCCGCTGCTCGGCTCCCTGATCCGCCCGCTGGGAGGCAGGCTCGCCGACCGGTACGGCGGCGCGCGGATCACGCTGTGGAACTTCGTCGCCATGGCCGCCGCCACCGCCGTACTCGTCGCGGCCGGCCTGGCGCGGTCGCTCGCGCTGTTCGTCCCCGTGTTCGTGGTGCTGTTCGTGCTCAGCGGGCTCGGCAACGGGGCGACGTTCAAGATGATCCCGGGGATCTTCCAGAACCAGGCGCTCGCCAAGGGGCTGACGGGTGAGGGAGCCGTGGCGTACGGGCGGCGACTGTCCGGCGCCTCCATGGGGCTGATCGGCGCGGTCGGCGCGCTCGGCGGAGTCGCCATCAACCTCGCCTTCCGGCAGTCCTTCCTCTCCGTCGGCTCGGGCACCGGCGCCTTCGTCGCCTTCCTCGCCTACTACGCCGTCTGCTTCGCCGTCACGTGGGCGGTATACCTCCGCCGCCCCGCCACACGGACGCCGGACGGTCCCGATGGCCCGCGGGAGGCGCGGGACCGGCTCGGTTACGCCCGGGTGTGACGTAACACTGGTGACATGAAGCCGAACCGAGCCCGTCACGCGACGTTGACAGGCTCGGTCGGCACGTGAGTACGCACGCTCGTGGGTGTGAGCGTGGTGGTGAACGATCGGAGCGCGGCGAGCCATGGACGACGAACAGCAGCGGCCTGACCACGGCCCCCTGGCGGGATTCACCGTGGGCGTGACCGCCGCCCGCCGGGCCGACGAACTGGGCGCGCTGCTCCAGCGGCGCGGTGCCGCCGTCCTGCACGCCCCGGCGATCAGGATCGTGCCGCTGGCCGACGACAGCGAGCTGCTGGCCGCGACGGAGCAGATCGTCGACCGGGCCCCGGACGTCGTCGTGGCCACCACCGCCATCGGTTTCCGGGGCTGGGTGGAGGCCGCCGACGGGTGGGGGCTCGGGGACGCGCTGCTGGAGCGGCTGCGCGCCGTGGAACTGCTCGCGCGCGGTCCCAAGGTCAAGGGCGCGGTCCGGGCCGCGGGTCTGACGGAGGAGTGGTCACCGGCCTCCGAGTCCATGGCCGAGGTGCTGGACCGGCTGCTGGAGCAGGGCGTCGACGGCCGCCGGATCGCCGTACAGCTGCACGGCGAGCCGCTGCCCGGGTTCGTGGAGGCGCTGCGGGCGGGCGGCGCCGAGGTGGTGGGCGTGCCCGTCTACCGGTGGCTGCCGCCGGAGGACCTCGGCCCCGTGGACCGGCTGCTGGACGCCGCCCTGACGCGGGGCGTGGACGCCGTGACCTTCACCAGCGCGCCCGCCGCCGCGTCGCTCCTGACCCGCGCCGAGGAGCGGGGGCTGCTGCCCGGGCTGCTCGCCGCGCTCGGCCACGACGTGCTGGCGGCCTGCGTCGGCCCGGTCACCGCGGTGCCGCTCCAGGCGCACGGCGTCGACACGGTCCAGCCCGAACGCTTCCGCCTCGGCCCCCTCGTCCAACTCCTCTGCCAGGAACTGCCGGCCCGCGCCCGCGTGCTGCCGGTCGCCGGGCACCGGCTGGAGATCCGGGGCCACGCGGTGCTGGTCGACGACGAGTTGAGGGCCGTGCCGCCCGCCGGGATGTCCCTGCTGCGGGCCCTGTCCCGGAAGCCCGGCTGGGTGGTCCCCCGCGCGGAACTCCTGCGCGCCCTGCCGGGCACCGGCCGCGACGAACACGCCGTCGAGACGGCGATGGCCCGGCTGCGCACGTCCCTCGGCAGCTCCAAGCTGATCCAGACGGTGGTGAAACGCGGCTACCGCCTCGCCCTGGACCCGGCGGCCGACGCCAAGTACACGGACGGGTGAGGTGCCTGAGCCGGTCCCGACGGGCGGGCGGCCCGCCAGGAGCGGCAGGAGGGGTTCCGGGCGCGGGAACGGGCAGGCACTGTAGAGGGAGCGGTTTCCCTGCTCCCCTCTCCGGCCCGCCCCACCGGGCAACCAAGGCGGTGACAGGAACATGGCACTGGGTACGGCCACCGGCCCGTACGAGCTGCGGTTCGACACCGGGCGGATCTGCCTGGACCTCGTCTCCACCACCCACCCCGCCGAACGCCTCGTCTCCGTCGCGGCGCTCGGCGCCTGGATCACCGGGTCCGGACTCGTCCCGCCCGGCACGCCGCTGACCCACGCCGACGCGTCCTGGCTCGTCGGGTTCCGCGAACTGCGCTGCCAGACCGCCCGGTTGGTCCGCGCCCGGCCGGGCCCCGGCGTACTCCCGTACGATCACGCGCTGGCCCGCGTCAACGCCCTCGCCGCCGCCGCGCCCCCCGCCCCGCGCGCGGTGCACGGTGAGGACGGGGTGCTGGTACGGGTGTTGACCGGGCCGCCCCAGTGCGCGGCGCTGCTCGGCGCCCTCGCCCGGGACGCCGTTGAGCTGCTCACCGACCCCGTCGCACGGGCGAGCCTCAGGCAGTGCGAGGGCGACAACTGCCCCATCGTGTACGTGGACACCTCCCGCGGTCGCCGCCGGCGTTGGTGCTCCAGCGAGGTCTGCGGCAACCGCGAACGCGTCGCCCGGCACCGCAGGCGCGCCGCGCTCGCCCGGTAAGTCCGGCTGCGTCCCGTTCAGTACGCCCCTCCCGAGAAAACTGTCGGCTCGCTTTGAACACCCCGCACCCCGCGTCCGTACCGGATGGGCGAGCGACCGACTGGGGGAACCCCCGGACATCGGAGGTGGGCGTGCGCAAGGATTCCGTCGTGGCCGGTGAACGTGGTGCGAGGGCCCGACATCGCATGTCCCAGTCGTCCTCGGAACCCGACGAGGAGCTGATGCGCGCCTTGTACCGGGAGCACGCGGGCCCCTTGCTGGCCTATGTGCTGCGGCTGGTCGCGGGGGACCGGCAGCGCGCCGAGGACGTCGTCCAGGAGACGCTCATCCGTGCCTGGAAGAACGCCGGTCAGCTCAACCGTGCGACCGGATCGGTACGCCCCTGGCTGGTGACGGTCGCCCGGCGCATCGTCATCGACGGCCACCGCAGCCGGCAGGCCCGGCCGCAGGAGGTCGATCCGTCGCCGCTGGAGGTCATCCCCGCGGAGGACGAGATCGACAAGGCGCTGTGGCTGATGACGCTGTCGGACGCGCTCGACGACCTGACCCCGGCTCACCGGGAGGTCCTCGTCGAGACGTACTTCAAGGGGCGTACCGTCAACGAGGCGGCGCAGACACTGGGCATACCCAGCGGCACCGTTCGCTCCCGGGTGTTCTACGCCCTGCGTTCGATGAAGCTGGCACTCGAGGAGCGGGGGGTGACGGCGTGATGAGCGGGTACGGGGGAGTTCAGGGTTTCGGCGGGGGATTCGGCCCGGGTGACACGGGTAATCCTGTCCCCATGGAGGGATCACCGGCGCCGAACGAGCACGAGACCGTCGGCGCCTACGCCCTCGGCATCCTCGACGACGCGGAGGCGACCGCCTTCGAGGCCCACCTCGCCGGCTGCGAGTGGTGCGCCCAGCAGCTCGACGAGCTGGCGGGCATGGAGCCCATGATGGCCGCCCTCGCCGACCTCCCGGGCACCGGTACGCCCGCGATCGCCGAGTCGCTGACGGCGAAGCCGAGCCCGCGGCTCGCGGAGAAGCTCGTCGACGAGGTCGCCGAGCGCCGGGCGGGCAAGCGGCGCCGCAACTTCTACCTGGTGGGCACCGCCGCCGCGCTGATCATCGGCGGCCCGTTCGCGGCCGTGGCGACCACGGGCGGCGGCGGTGACGACGGCGGCGGGAAGAAGACCGAGGCGACGCGGCAGGCCGGCAGCCCCGCCGAGTCGGCCTTCGCCGAGATGCCCGACCGGGTCTCCGCCACCGACCCCGCCACCCGGGTCAGCGCGACCGTCGCCCTGGAGAAGAAGGCCTGGGGCACCGAGGCGGTCCTGGAGCTGAAGAACGTCAAGGGGCCCCAGAAGTGCTCCCTGATCGCCGTCGGCAAGAACGGCGAGCGCGAGACGCTCAGCTCCTGGACGGTCCCGGACTGGGGCTACGGCATCCCGGACGCCACCACCGAGAAGGCGAAGAAGCCGCTCTACGTGCACGGCGGCGCCGCCTTCGCACCCAACCAGATCGACCACTTCGAGGTCATGACCTTCGACGGCGAGCGGCTGGTGGAGGTGGACGCGTAGGCCTGGCCGGCGGCTCGGGCGGCGTCACACGCCGGGCCGGCCGCGGGCCGGACCGGTGACGGCCGCCGCGGAGCCCGCGGGAGCGCCGGGACGAGCGGCGCCGGGTCCGCGTCCGGCGGTGCGCGCACGGTGACCCGCCGCCCGGCCGCCCACGCGCCGAGCCGGTGGGCGCGGCGCCCGGACCGGGCCCGTGGCGTGATCCGCCGGACGGCCCCGGGCCGCGCCGTGGCTTCCGGCGTCCCCTTCGCGTACCTTTGACGGCTGCCCAGCACGTCAGAAGGGGGCCCGGTGGCCGCACAGGCGCAACAGGACTCAGCGGTCGACTCGGTGCACGACTCCGCACGGGAGGAGTCCGTACGGGAGGACTCCGTACGGGACCGAGAGATCAGCGTGGAACAGGCACACCTGGACCGGGTGTACCGCCGCCTCGAGGAGAAGATCCACGAGGCCGAGTTCCTCATGAACGACGCCGCGCAGCGCGGCCAGGTCGGCACGCCCGGCGCGCTGGCCGAGCGCGACGCGCAGGTCTTCCGGGCCGGCGTCCACCTCAGCCGCCTGAACAACGAGTTCGAGGACTTCCTCTTCGGCCGCATCGACCTGCTCCTCGGCAAGGACGGCAAGAAGGGCCCCGACGGCGCCTACACCGCCGTCGAGCCCGCCGAGGGCGCTCTGCGGCCCGACAACACCGCCGACATCGCCGAGACCCTGCACATCGGCCGCATCGGCGTCCTCGACGAGGACTACGCCCCGCTGGTCATCGACTGGCGGGCCCCCGCCGCCGCCCCCTTCTACCGGTCCACGCCGGTCGACCCGGGCCGGGTCGTGCGGCGCCGGGTGATCCGCTCCAAGGGGCGGCGCGTCCTCGGCGTCGAGGACGACCTCATGCGGCCCGAGGTCCGGGCGAGCCTGGACGGCGAGGAGCTGGCCGTCGTCGGCGACGGCGCCCTGATGGCAGCCCTCGGCCAGGCCCGCACCCACTCCATGCGGGACATCGTCGCCTCCATCCAGGCCGAGCAGGACCTGGTCATCCGCGCCCCCGCCGCCTCCGTCACCTACGTCGAGGGCGGCCCCGGCACCGGCAAGACCGCCGTCGCCCTGCACCGCGCCGCCTACCTGCTCTACCAGGACCGGCGCCGCTACGCGGGCGGCATCCTCATCGTCTCGCCGACCCCGCTGCTGGTGGCGTACACGGAGGGCGTGCTGCCCTCCCTCGGCGAGGAGGGCCAGGTCGCCATCCGCGCCATCGGCTCCCTGGTCGACGGCGCCGAGGCCACCCTGTACGACTCGCCGGCCACCGCCCGCGCCAAGGGCTCCTCGCGCATGCTGAAGGTGCTGCGCCGGGCCGCGCGCGGCGCCCTGGAGCCGGAGGGGTCGCCGACGCTGCTGAGGGTCGTCGCCTTCGGCCGCCGCCTCGAACTGGAGGCCGAGGAGCTGGCCGGCATCCGCCGCACCGTGCTGGGCGGCACCGCGCCCGTCAACCTGCTGCGCCCCCGCGCCCGCCGACTGCTCCTGGACGCCCTGTGGGCCAAGTCCGGCGCCGGCACCCGGCACACCGACCCGGAGCTCGCCGCCGAGCTGCGGTCCTCCTTCGACGAGGACGTCAGCTCCGAGGACTCCTTCCTCGCCTTCCTCGACGCCTGGTGGCCCGAGCTGACCCCGGCCGCCGTGCTGACGGCGATGGCGGACGAGCGGCGCCTGGGCCGCTGGGCCCGGCGCGTGCTCAATCCGGGCGAGGTCCGCAAGGTGGCCCGCTCGCTGCGGCGCGAGGGGCGCTCCGTGCACGACATCGCCCTGCTCGACGAGCTCCAGGCGGTCCTCGGCGCCCCGGCCCGCCCCCGCAAGCGGCGCGAGCTGGACCCGCTGGACCAGCTCACCGGCCTGGAGGAGCTGATGCCGCAGCGCGAGGAGACCCAGCGGGAGCGCGCCGAGCGCCTCGCGCAGGAGCGCACCGAGTACGCGCACGTCATCGTGGACGAGGCCCAGGACCTCACGCCCATGCAGTGGCGCATGGTCGGCCGCCGGGGCCGGCACGCCACCTGGACGGTCGTCGGCGACCCGGCCCAGTCCTCCTGGTCCGACCCAGACGAGGCCGCGGCGGCCCGCGACGAGGCCCTGGGCACCCGCCCGCGGCGCCGCTTCGAGCTGACGGTGAACTACCGCAACCCGGCCGAGATCGCCGAGCTGGCCGCGAAGGTGCTGGCCCTCGCCATGCCGGGCTCGGTCTCCCCGGCGGCCGTCCGCTCGACGGGCGTGGAACCGCGCTTCGCGGTCGTACGGGACGTGCTGGAGGAGACGGTCCGGGCCGAGGCGGCCCGGCTGCTGGACCTCGTCGACGGCACCGTCGGCGTCGTGGTCGCCATGAACCGCCGCGAGGAGGCCCGGCGCTGGCTTGCCGGGCTCGGCGACCGCGTGGTGGCGCTGGGCAGCCTGGAGGCCAAGGGCCTGGAGTACGACGCCACGGTCGTCGTCTCCCCGGCCGAGATCGCCGACGAGTCGCCCGCCGGGCTCCGCGTGCTGTACGTCGCGCTCACCCGGGCCACCCAGCAGCTGACAGTCGTCTCCAGCGAGCGCGACGAGCCGGACACCGCGGGTGTGCCGGACCTGCTGCGGGACTGAGGCGCTCTCCCGAGGAACGGACGGAACGGACGAGAGGCCCGCACCGTGGGACGGCGCGGGCCTCTCGTCTTCGTTTAAGTGGCACCGACCCGCCATGCTCGCCTCGCGGCAAGTGGTCGCTCGTAGCGACGATGGTTGGGCCCGGGGGCTTGGATCGAGCCGGTGCCACGTCCAAGGTAACAAACGATCCCCGCAAGGCAATTCCCGTCCCTGGGGTTCTTTCCCGGGTTCCGGCGACCTCTTCCCCCGACGGTCAACTTCTCGTATGGTGGAAGTCGTTTTCCGAAAGTGGTGCGAACATAAAGTTCGCAATCCGGGGCGGCTACCACGTACTCGGTGGTAGGTGCGACGATCGGACGGCACAACCCAGTTACACGGTGAAAGCAGAGGAAGTCGGCCATGGCAACGGCGCCCAGCGTCTCCTACTCGATGACGGTCAGGCTGGAGGTGCCCGCCGGCGGAACAGCGGTCTCGCAGCTCACCACGGCGGTCGAGTCCTCCGGAGGCTCCGTCACCGGCCTCGACGTCACGGCGTCCGGCCACGACAAGCTCCGGATCGACGTCACCATCGCCGCCGGCTCCACCTCGCACGCCGACGAGATCGTGGAGCGCCTGCGCGGCATCGAGGGCGTGAGCCTGGGCAAGGTCTCCGACCGTACCTTCCTCATGCACCTCGGCGGCAAGATCGAGATGGCGTCCAAGCACCCCATCCGCAACCGTGACGACCTCTCCATGGTCTACACGCCGGGCGTGGCCCGCGTCTGCATGGCGATCGCCGAGAACCCCGAGGACGCCCGCCGCCTCACCATCAAGCGCAACTCCGTTGCGGTCGTGACGGACGGTTCCGCGGTCCTCGGCCTCGGCAACATCGGCCCGAAGGCCGCGCTGCCGGTGATGGAGGGCAAGGCGGCGCTGTTCAAGCGGTTCGCCGGCATCGACGCCTGGCCGATCTGCCTGGACACCCAGGACACCGACGCGATCGTCGAGATCGTCAAGGCCATCGCCCCGGGCTTCGCCGGCATCAACCTGGAGGACATCTCCGCGCCGCGCTGCTTCGAGATCGAGGCCCGCCTGCGCGAGGCCCTCGACATCCCCGTCTTCCACGACGACCAGCACGGCACCGCCATCGTCGTCCTCGCCGCCCTGACCAACGCGCTGCGCGTGGTGGACAAGCCGATCGAGAACGTGCGGGTCGTCATGTCCGGTGCCGGCGCCGCCGGTACGGCCATCCTCAAGCTGCTGCTGGCCGCGGGCGTCAAGAACGCCGTGGTCGCCGACATCCACGGTGTCGTGCACGCGGGCCGCGCCGACCTGGTCGACGCAGCCCCGGAGTCGGCGCTGCGCTGGATCGCCGACAACACCAACCCCGAGGGTCTCACCGGCACCCTCAAGGAGGCCGTGCACGGCGCGGACGTCTTCATCGGCGTCTCCGCCCCCAACGTCCTGGACGGGGACGACGTGGCCGCCATGGCGGACGGCGCGATCGTGTTCGCGCTCGCGAACCCGGACCCGGAGGTCGATCCGGCCGTCGCCCGCCAGAGCGCGGCGGTCGTGGCCACCGGCCGCTCCGACTTCCCGAACCAGATCAACAACGTGCTGGTCTTCCCGGGTGTCTTCCGCGGCCTGCTGGACGCCCAGTCCCGCACGGTCAACACCGAGATGATGCTGGCCGCCGCGCACGCCCTGGCGGACGTGGTGACCGAGGACGAGCTGAACCCGAACTACATCATTCCGAGCGTCTTCAACGACAAGGTCGCCGGTGCCGTCGCGGGCGCCGTCCGCGAGGCGGCCAAGGCGGCCGGAGTGGTGGCGTAGGGCTCCTCCGGGGGAGCCGGGCGGTCCGGGTCGCGGTGGTGAGGATCACCTCGGCGGGCCGCCCCCTCGGCGCGTCGCGGGATGGCGGGCCTCGGATCGCCCTCTAGTGTGGCGCAAGGCTCAGGCCCTCTCCATCGTGTGACTCCCAAGGGTGTTCTCACGACTCCTGGGGGTGCCGGATTGGCTTTACCGCCGCAGGTGGAGGCAGGATGCCTCCCTGGGCGCGAGGGTCTGACGACCGACCCGGGTCCGGGGAGTGTCCGAGGCCCCTGGCAGCATCGGCATCGCTGTGCCCATCATGCGGCTCCGCCGCGTGGCACGCCTCAACGGCAAGAAGAACACGGGAGTAACAACATGAACCGCAGTGAGCTGGTGGCCGCGCTGGCCGACCGCGCCGAGGTGACCCGCAAGGACGCCGACGCCGTGCTGGCCGCGTTCGCCGACGTCGTCGGCGACATCGTCTCCAAGGGCGACGAGAAGGTCACCATCCCCGGCTTCCTGACCTTCGAGCGCACCCACCGTGCCGCTCGCACCGCCCGCAACCCGCAGACCGGCGAGCCGATCCAGATTCCGGCCGGCTACAGCGTCAAGGTCTCGGCGGGCTCGAAGCTCAAGGAAGCCGCCAAGGGCAAGTAAGCGCTCCGCTTGGAGTGCCGGGGACTGCGCGGGCCGTTCGTTCGGGCTGCGGCCGTGCGCGGCCGCGGGTTCGTCGTGGCTGGTCGCGCAGTTCCCCGCGCCCCTTTCAGGGGCGTTTCACGCAACGCCGATGGGGCGGTCACCCGAACTCGGGTGACCGCCCCATCGGCGTTGTGCTGCCGTCTAGCCGAGTGCCTTGCCCGGCAGTTCCACCTTCGCGCCGAGCTCGACGAGCTTCTCCATGAAGTTCTCGTAGCCGCGGTTGATCAGGTCGATGCCGTGGACCCGGGAGGTGCCCTGGGCCGCGAGGGCGGCGATCAGGTACGAGAAGCCGCCGCGCAGGTCGGGGATGACCAGGTCGGCGCCCTCCAGCTTGGTCGGGCCGGAGACGACGGCCGAGTGCAGGAAGTTGCGCTGGCCGAAGCGGCAGTCGGAGCCGCCCAGGCACTCGCGGTAGAGCTGGATGTGGGCGCCCATCTGGTTGAGCGCGGAGGTGAAGCCGAGGCGGGACTCGTAGACCGTCTCGTGGACGATGGACAGACCCGTCGCCTGCGTCAGGGCGACCACCAGGGGCTGCTGCCAGTCGGTTTGGAAGCCGGGGTGCACGTCCGTCTCCAGGGCGATGGACTTGAGCTGCCCGCCCGGGTGCCAGAAGCGGATGCCCTCGTCCTCGATCTCGAAGGCGCCGCCCACCTTCCGGAAGGTGTTCAGGAACGTCATCATCGACCGCTGCTGGGCGCCGCGGACGTAGACGTTGCCCTCGGTCGCCAGCGCCGCCGAGGCCCAGGAGGCGGCCTCCAGGCGGTCCGAGAGGGCGCGGTGGTTGTAGCCGCCGAGCTCGTCCACACCGGTGACGCGGATGGTGCGGTCGGTGTCCATCGCGATGATCGCGCCCATTTTCTGCAGGACGCAGATCAGGTCCTCGATCTCCGGCTCCACGGCCGCGTTGGACAGCTCGGTGACGCCCTCGGCGAGCACCGCCGTCAGCAGTACCTGCTCGGTCGCGCCGACGGACGGGTACGGCAGCCGGATCTTGGTGCCGCGCAGCCGCTGCGGGGCCTCCAGGTACTGGCCGTCCGCACGCTTCTCGATCTTCGCGCCGAACTGCCGCAGCACCTCGAAGTGGAAGTCGATGGGCCGGCCGCCGATGTCGCAGCCGCCCAGGCCCGGGATGAAGGCGTGCCCGAGGCGGTGCAGCAGCGGGCCGCAGAACAGGATCGGGATGCGCGACGAACCCGCGTGGGCATCGATGTCGGCGACGTTCGCGCTCTCCACGTGCGAGGGGTCCATCACCAGCTCGCCGGGCTCCTCACCCGGGCGGACGGTCACCCCGTGCAGCTGGAGCAGCCCGCGTACGACCCGCACGTCGCGGATGTCCGGCACGTTGCGCAGCCGGCTCGGCGCACTGCCCAGCAGGGCGGCCACCATGGCCTTCGGCACGAGGTTCTTCGCACCGCGGACCCGGATCTCGCCCTCCAGCGGGGTTCCGCCGTGGACAAGCAGTACGTCATCAGCGCCGTTGACGGTCATGAATCTCGCGTTCCGTGGGGTTCGGGCAGGGGCCAGAAGGGAAAGGGTAATCGCCTTGTACCCCAGCCCAGTAAGTCCGCGCAGGGTCGGACGATGTCATAGATTTGTCACAACACGTGGCGTTCACCGGCGCGCACGGGGGGTCACGACCGCGGAGCGTGCGCGGGGTGCGTGTTCACCCTCGTGCCCCCGATTGCCTCCCCACGACGGGGGAACATGCGGGATCATGTCAGGCATGACCGAGGTGTCCTCGCTCACGGGGCGGCTGCTCGTGGCAACGCCCGCCCTGGCGGACCCGAACTTCGAGCGTGCGGTGGTGCTCCTCCTCGACCACGACGAGGAGGGCTCCCTCGGTGTCGTCCTCAACCGTCCCACGCCGGTCGACGTCGGCGACATCCTGGAGGGCTGGGCGGACCTGGCCGGCGAGCCCGGCGTCGTCTTCCAGGGCGGCCCGGTCTCCCTCGACTCGGCGCTCGGCGTCGCCGTGGTCCCCGGCGGGGCGTCCGGCGAGCGGGCGCCGCTGGGCTGGCGCCAGGTGCACGGCGCGATCGGTCTGGTCGACCTGGAGGCGCCGCCGGAGCTGCTGGCGCCGGCCGTGGGCGCCCTGCGGATCTTCGCCGGGTACGCGGGCTGGGGCCCCGGCCAGCTGGAGGACGAGCTGGGGGAGGGCGCCTGGTACGTGGTCGAGTCCGAGCCCGGCGACGTGTCCTGCCCCATCCCCGAGAAGCTCTGGCGCGAGGTGCTGCGCCGCCAGCGGGGCGACCTGGCCATGGTGGCGACGTACCCGGACGACCCGTCGCTCAACTGAAGCGTGTGAGCTTCAGTACCCTTGGCGGTTATGAGCACTCTCGAGCCCGAGCGCGGGACTGGTACGGGGACCCTCGTAGAGCCGACGCCGCAGACCTCCCACGGTGACGGTGACCACGAGCGCTTCGCCCATTACGTCCAGAAGGACAAGATCATGGCGAGCGCCCTCGACGGCACCCCCGTCGTGGCGCTGTGCGGCAAGGTCTGGGTGCCGGGCCGCGACCCGAAGAAGTACCCGGTCTGCCCCATGTGCAAGGAGATCTACGAGTCCATGAGCGGCGGCGGGGACGAGGGCAAGGACGGCGGCAAGAAGTAGCCGCCCCTGCCCGTACAGACCCTCTGAACTTCCCGAAGGCCCCCGGAGTGTGCCCGCGCGCACTCCGGGGGCCTTCGCGTTGTCACGAAGTGGTTGAGACCTCTTGTGGACATGTTCATGTACTCCATAACCTCCTGGGTGTTGTGCAGAGCGAAACCGTCATTGCATATGTTGCAACGCACGTCCGGAGGATCACTCCATGAAGCTCGCCCCACGCCTGGCCGTACTGCTGGCCGCCGCCGTCGTCACCGCGACCGCCTGCGCCCCCCAGACCTCCGACAACTCCTCCTCCGGCAAGGACGAGAAGAGCGGCACGCTGAGGGTCTGGCTCTTCCAGGAGGTCAACAACAAGCCGAAGGAGAAGGTCGTCGACGCGGTCCTCGCCGGCTTCGAGCAGGCCCACGAGGACACGAAGGTCACCGTCGAGTACATCCCGGTCGAGACCCGCGCCCAGCGCATCAAGGCCGCCTTCAACGACCCCGACAGCGCCCCCGACGTCATCGAGTACGGCAACACCGACACCGCCGGCTACGTGAAGGACGGCGGACTCCTCGACGTCACCGAGGAGTTCGAGGCCTGGGACGAGGCCGCCGACACCGACCCCACCGCCCGCCAGTCGGTCACCGTCGACGGCAAGGTCTACGGAGCCCCCTACTTCGTCGGCGTCCGCGCCCTGTACTACCGCACCGACGTCTTCGACGAACTCGGCCTCAAGGCACCCAAGTCGATGGACGAGCTGGCGACCACCGCGAAGAAGATCCGGGCCGAGAAGCCCGACCTGTACGGCATCGCCGTCGGCGGCGCCTACACCTACGGCGCGATGCCCTTCATCTGGGCCCACGGCGGCGAACTCGCCACCGGCAAGGGCGGCTCGTACGCCTCCGCCGTCGACAGCGCCGCCGCCCGTGAGGGCATAGAGGCGTACACGTCCCTGTTCGGCGACGACAACTGCCCCGCCGCCAAGTGCGCCGGCATGGGCGGCAACGACACCGTCACGGCGTTCGCCTCCGGCAAGGCGGCCATGGCGATCGCCGGCGACTTCAGCCGCCAGGCCGTGGAGGCGGGCGAGGTGAAGGGCAAGTACGCGGTCGTGCCGCTGCCGGGCGTGAAGTCCGGCTCGATCGCCCCGGCCTTCGCGGGCGGCAACAACATCGGCGTACTCAAGAGCACCTCGCACCGCACCCTCGCCGTGGACCTGATGAAGCGGCTCGCGTCGAAGCAGGCGCAGGGCGAGCTGTTCGACGCGATGGGCTTCCTGCCCACCTTCACGGACGTACGGCAGCGGGTGGCGGCCGAGGAGCCGTTCGTGAAGCCGTTCGTCGACACGCTCGCCGCGGGCACGAAGTTCGTGCCGGCCTCGGCGGCGTGGGCGACGATCGACTCGTCGCAGGTGCTGCCGACGATGTTCCAGGAGGTGGTGAGCGGCAAGAAGGACGTGGGCGCTGCCGCGGGGGATGCGGCTGCGAAGATGGACGACGCGTTTGGCTCCGCCGGATGACGGGGGCGCCCTCCGGGCCGGGGGGTGCGGTGGGTTTGCGGGTGCGGCGCCGTCGTGGCTGGTCGCGCAGTTCCCCGCGCCCCTGGAGGGGCGCTGCCAGTACCCCCTGGATCTACCTCGCGCCTGCTCTTGTCGTCCTTGGTGGGTTGCTCGTCTACCCCGTCTATCAGCTTGGGCTGATCTCCTTTCTGGAGTACACGCAAGCCCAGGTGTCCGGTGGGGAGCCCACCACCTTCCGGGGGTTCGGGAACTACGCCGAGCTGTTCGGGGACGCGCAGTTCTGGCGGGTGCTGGTGGCCACCGTCGTGTTCGCGGCGGCCTGTGTGGTGTCGACGCTGGCCGTCGGGTGTGCGCTCGCCGTGCTGCTCACGCGGGTGCGGGCCGTGCCGCGGCTGGTGCTGATGCTCGCCGCGCTGGGCGCCTGGGCGACCCCGGCGGTCACCGGGTCGACGGTGTGGCTGCTGCTGTTCGACCCGGACTTCGGGCCGGTCAACCGGCTGCTCGGGCTCGGCGACCACTCCTGGACGTACGGGCGCTACAGCGCCTTCGCGCTCGTCCTGCTCGAAGTGGTGTGGTGCTCGTTCCCGTTCGTCATGGTGACCGTCTACGCCGGTATCCGCGCGGTGCCGGGCGAGGTGCTGGAGGCCGCCGCGCTCGACGGCGCCTCGCAGTGGCGGATCTGGCGGTCCGTGCTGGCGCCGATGCTGCGGCCCATCCTGGTCGTCGTCACCATCCAGTCGGTGATCTGGGACTTCAAGGTCTTCACCCAGATCTACGTCATGACGAACGGCGGCGGCATCGCCGGGCAGAACCTCGTCCTGAACGTCTACGCCTACCAGAAGGCGTTCGCGTCCTCGCAGTACAGCCTCGGCTCGGCGATCGGCGTCGTGATGCTGCTGATCCTGCTCGCCGTGACGCTGGTCTACCTGCGGCTGCTGCGCCGCCAGGGGGAGGAACTGTGAATCTTCCGCTGCGTCTACCGCGCGTGCGGGTGCGCCGTCCGTGGCGGCTGGCGGCCGAGGCGTCGGCGCTGGTGATCGCCGTCGTGGTGGCCTTCCCGCTGTACTGGATGGTGCTGAGCGCCTTCAAACCGGCCGGGGAGATCGAGTCGAGCGAACCGCGGCCGTGGACGCTGACGCCCACGCTGGATTCCTTCCGGCGGGTCTTCGGGCAGCAGGAATTCGGCCGCTACTTTCTCAACAGTCTGCTCGTGGCCGGCACCGTCGTGGTCGCCTCGGCGCTGATCGCGTTCCTCGCGGCGACCGCGGTGACGCGTTTCCGGTTCCGTTTCCGGACCACCCTGCTGATCATGTTCCTGGTGGCCCAGATGGTGCCCGTGGAGGCGCTCACCATCCCGCTGTTCTTCCTCATGCGGGACTTCGGGCAGCTGAACACGCTGGGTTCGCTGATCCTGCCCCACATCGCCTTCTCGCTGCCCTTCGCGATCTGGATGCTGCGGGGTTTCGTGAAAGCCGTGCCGGAGGCTCTGGAGGAGGCCGCCTACATCGACGGGGCGAGCCGGGCGAGATTCCTGTGGCAGATCCTTTTCCCGCTGGTCTTCCCGGGGCTGGTGGCCACCAGTGTCTTCTCCTTCATCTCGACCTGGAACGACTTCCTGTTCGCCAAGTCGTTCATCATCAGCGACACCTCCCAGTCGACGCTGCCGATGGCGCTGCTGGTCTTCTACAAGCCGGACGATCCCGACTGGGGCGGAGTGATGGCGGCCTCCACGGTGATGACGATTCCGGTGCTGGTCTTCTTCGTACTCGTGCAACGACGACTCGTCTCCGGCCTCGGCGGAGCGGTTAAGGACTGACGTGACCGACGTTCTTCCCCAGCCACAGCAAGTGTCGCCCCAGGAGGGCGCGTTCTTCGATCTCCGTCCGGACACCCGGCTGGTGGCCGATGACGGCGCCGAACGCACCGAGCGCTGGCTGCGTGCCACGCTGGGCGCGGCCACCGGCCTGCCGCTGGCGCCCGGAGCGGGCGGCGGCGGCACCGTACGGCTGGCCCTCGACGCCGCACTGCCCGACGAGGGCTACCGTCTCGACATCGCACCGGGGGGCGTGCACCTCGCCGGCGGTGACCCGGCCGGCCTCTTCTGGGGCGCCCAGACGCTGCGCCAACTGCTCGGCCCGGACGCCTTCCGGCGCGCCCCGCTGCCCGGCCGACGGTGGCGGCTGCCGGCGGTCCGGATCGAGGACGCCCCCCGCTTCGGCTGGCGCGGCCTGATGCTGGACGTCGCCCGGCACTTCATCCCCAAGGAAGGCGTCCTGCGCCACCTGGACCTGATGGCGGCCCACAAACTCAACGTGCTGCACTTCCACCTGACGGACGACCAGGGCTGGCGGGTCGAGATCAAACGGCACCCCGGGCTCACCGAGATCGGCTCCTGGCGCTCGCGCACCAAATTCGGTCACCGCGCGTCGCCCTTGTGGGAGGACAAACCCCACGGCGGCCACTACACCCAGGACGACATCCGGGAGATCGTCGCCTACGCCGCCGAGCGCCACATCACCGTCGTACCCGAGATCGACGTACCCGGGCACTCGCAGGCCGCCATCGCCGCGTATCCGGAACTCGGCAACACGGATGTGATCGACACCACCGCGCTCTCCGTCTGGGACACCTGGGGCGTCAACCCGAACGTCCTCGCCCCGACCGAGAACACACTGCGCTTCTACGAGGGCGTGTTCGAGGAACTCCTGGAGCTCTTCCCCTCGGAGTTCATCCACGTCGGCGGCGACGAATGCCCCAAGGACCAGTGGCGGGCCTCGGCCACCGCGCAGGCGCGGATCGCGGAACTCGGACTCGCCGACGAGGACGAACTCCAGTCCTGGTTCATCCAGCACTTCGACACCTGGCTCGCCGGACGCGGACGCCGGCTCATCGGCTGGGACGAGATCCTGGAGGGCGGACTGGCCAAGGGTGCCGCCGTGTCCTCCTGGCGCGGGTACGCGGGCGGGATCGCCGCCGCGCGCGCGGGACACGACGTGGTGATGTGCCCCGAGCAGCAGGTGTACCTGAACTTCCGGGAGGACGGCGGCGAGGACGAACCCGTACCGATCGCCTACGTGCGCACCCTGGAGGACGTCTACCGGTTCGAGCCGGTTCCGGCGGAACTGACCCCCAAGGAGGCCGGACACGTGATCGGCACCCAGGCGAACCTGTGGACGGAGGTGACGGAGAACCAGGAACGGGTGGACTACCAGCTGTTCCCGCGACTCGCCGCCTTCGCCGAGGTCGCCTGGAGCGCCCTGCCCGCCCCGGCCGAGCGGGACTTCACCGCCTTCGAGCGGCGGATGGCGGCCCATTACCGGCGACTTGACGCCCTGGGCGTCGCCTACCGGCCGCCCGGCGGCCCGCTGCCCTGGCAGCGGCGGCCCGGCATCCTGGGCCGGCCGATCGACGGGCCGCCGCCGAACGAGTAGGACTTCCCGCCCCTTCCCGCCCCTCCCCGCCTCTTCCCGTCCACCTCCGGTACGTGCCCGATGTTCGTAGAAGGTGTGCGAAAACGGGTCATCTCACTGCTGAGGCGGGCGAATGCCTCCTAGCGGACCCCCGCGTTCGGGCCCTGCGAAGATGTGCCAGAGTTGCCACGTCCGCCCTGTGAGGTCGTACGGTACGGCCACATGGGCGGGACCAGGTGGGACAGCGGGAAGGGGCAGTCGGTTTGACCACGCACGCACCGCAGGCGGCGCAGGCCGTCACGCTGCCCACAACACTGGACGAGGCCGTGGCGGCGCTGGCCGCCATACCCGCCGCCGTGCCGGTCGCGGGCGGCACCGACCTGATGGCCGCCGTCAACTCCGGCCAGCTCAGGCCCGCCGCGCTGGTGGGCCTCGGCCGGATCAGCGAGATCCGCGGCTGGCAGTACCAGGACGGACACGCCCTGCTCGGCACGGGACTCACGCACGCCCGCATGGGCCGCCCCGACTTCGCCGCGCTCATCCCGGCGCTCGCCGCCGCCGCGCGCGCCGCCGGGCCGCCGCAGATCCGCAACGCCGGCACCCTCGGCGGCAACATCGCCTCCGCCGCCCCCACCGGGGACGCGCTGCCGGTGCTGGCCGCCCTGGAGGCGACGCTGATCATCGCGGGCCCGGACGGAGCCCGCCGGGAGATGCCGGTCTCCCACCTGCTGGCCGGCATGGAGATGCTCCGCGCGGGCGAGCTCATCGGCTACGTGCGCGTGCCGCTGCTGCACGCCCCGCAGGTCTTCCTGAAGGCGACCGGCCGCACCGGTCCGGGCCGCGCGACGGCCTCCGTCGCGCTGGTCCTCGACCCCGCCCGGCGCGGGGTGCGGTGCGCCGTCGGCGCCATCGCGCCGATGCCGCTGCGGCCCCTGGAGGCCGAGCAGTGGGTGGCCTCGCTCATCGACTGGGACAACGGCCGCGCGATCGTCCCGGAGGCACTGCACGCCTTCGGCGAGTACGTCGCCGCCGCCTGCATCCCCGACGCGGCCCCGGCGGAGGACGGCTCCGTACCGCAGCTGCCGCCCGCCGTACTGCACCTGCGGCGCACCGTCGCCGCGCTGGCCCGACGAGCACTGGGGAGGGCGCTGTCGTGACCGACGACCAGCACGGCGATCAGCACGGAGGGGGCACGCCGCCGAGCGGCGGCCGCTGGGACCCGCTGCCCCAGGGCGACTACGACGACGGCGCCACCGCCTTCGTGAAACTCCCGGAGGGCGGTGTGGACGCGCTCCTGGCCTCCGCCGACAGCCCGCTCGCCGCGCCCGGGCACGGCTACGTGCCGCCGCAGATCACGGTGGCGCCCGCCACCACCGCCGGCACCGACCCGGCGGCCACCGGCACCTGGGCGATGCCTGCGGCACCTGTGGACGGCACCCAGTGGCACGCCCCGGACGCCGGTCAGGAGCCCGCGGACCCGCACGGGCAGGGGTACGGCGAGTACGCGCGGCAGGACCCCTACGGCGGGGCGGAACCGTACGACGCCGACGCCGGGCAGGGCGACCGGTTCGCCTACCGGCCCCAGGCCACCGGCCAGTGGGACTTCTCGGAGGCCGCGACCGGCACCGGAGCGGGGACGGCGGAGAGCGCGGCGCCCGAGTCCGGTGCGTCCGGTACCGCGCCCGGCCAGGACGTGACCGGCCAGTGGTCCATTCCCGTCGCCGGCGGCGACCTGCCGGACGAATCGGGCGAGTTCACCCAGTCGTCCCTCGCCGAGCAGTGGGGCGGCACCGCACCGGCCACCCTGCCCGGCGGGGCTCCCGCGCCCTGGGCGACCCAGCCGGCCGGGCAGCCGTGGGGCGACCGCGCGGTCACGCCCGCGCCGGGCACCGAGGAGCGGCCGGCCGAGGCGGCTCCGCCCGTCGCCGGCGCCGACCCGTACGCGGGAGCGCCCGCGGCACGCGGGACGGTGAACGACGCGGCGGCGACCGGCGAGTACCGGTCGCACGACTTCCGGGGTCCCGACCCGCAGGAGCACGACGGCTTCCGGGAGCACGGCGAGTTCCGGGAACACGGCGAGCTCCGGGAGCACGGCGAGTTCCAGGAACACGGGGAGTTCGAGCGGCCCGGCGAGCCACAGGCGGCCGGTGAGGCCTCTGAGGGCCCCGCAGAGGGCCCGGCGGGCACTGCCGACGGTCCCGGCCCGGAACCGGTGCGGGAAGCCGCTGAGGAGCCCGCGGAGCCCGCGACGGCCCCCGCACCCGGCGCTCCCGAGGAGGAGCGGTCCCCGGTCTCCGGGCCGGAGCGGGACCTCCCCCTCGGGGACGGTGCGGAAGCAGGGCGGGAGGCCGATCCCGCTCGGGCACCCGAAGCCGCTGGTGCACCGGAAGCCGCCGAGGCACAGGAATCATCGCGGGAATCCGCGGACGCCCGTCGCCCCGGTCACGAGGCTGTGCCCGACGCGGCACCCGAGGCGCGCCCCGGCGACGACCCGTCCGACCCGTCCGACCCGTCCGACGCGGACACGGACCCGACCGCTCCGGCCGACGCGACCGGCACGGCCGAGCAGGGCCCCGGCGGTCAGCCGGGTGAGCCGGGCCCGTCCAGCCCGTCCAGCCCTTCCAGCCCTTCCGGCCCGAACGAGGAACACCCCCTCGCCTCCTACGTCCTGCGCGTCAACGGCGCCGACCGGCCCGTCACCGACGCCTGGATCGGCGAGTCGCTGCTGTACGTGCTGCGCGAGCGGCTCGGCCTCGCGGGCGCCAAGGACGGCTGCTCGCAGGGCGAGTGCGGCGCCTGCAACGTGCAGGTCGACGGACGGCTGGTCGCCTCCTGCCTGGTACCGGCCGTGACCGCGGCCGGCAGCGAGGTGCGCACGGTCGAGGGCCTGGCCGCCGACGGCAGGCCCTCCGACGTGCAGCGGGCGCTCGCCCGCCGCGGCGCCGTGCAGTGCGGTTTCTGCGTGCCCGGCATGGCGATGACCGTGCACAACCTCCTGGAGGGCAACCCGGCGCCGACCGAGCTGGAGGCCCGGCAGGCGCTCTGCGGCAACCTGTGCCGCTGCTCCGGCTACCGGGGTGTCCTGGAGGCGGTCAAGGAGGTCGTCGCCGAACGCGAGGCGCACGCCGCCGCCGAGGCGCCCGAGACGGACGCCGACGAGCCCCGCATCCCGCACCAGGCGGGCCCGGGCGCGGGCGGTGTCAACCCATCGGCCTTCGAGCCGCACGACCAGCCCTACGGTGACCAGCCCCACGGCCAGGACGGAGGCCACGCGTGAGCAACGACGCCGCGACTGCGGAGGCCGCGGGACCCACGGAGACGGCCCCCGCCCCCGAGCCGATCCCGCACGGCATCGGCGCCTCCCTGCCGCCCGCCGACGCCCGCGCCAAGACGGAGGGCACCTTCCCGTACGCCGCCGACCTGTGGGCCGAGGGCCTGCTGTGGGCGGCCGTACTGCGCTCCCCGCACGCGCACGCGCGCATCGTGTCCATCGACACCACCCACGCGCGCGAGATGCCCGGCGTACGGGCGGTCGTCACGCACGAGGACGTGCCCGGCGACCCGCTGCACGGACGCGGCTCCCGGGCCGACCGCCCGGTGTTCGCCTCCGAGGTCGTACGCCACCACGGCGAGCCCATCGCCGCCGTCGCCGCCGACCACCCGGACACCGCGCGGATGGCCGCCGCCGCCGTCATCGTCGAGTACGAGGTGCTCGACCCGGTCACCGACCCGGAACAGGCCTTCGAGGCCGAGCCCCTGCACCCCGACGGCAACCTGATCCGGCACATCCCGCTGCGGCACGGCGACCCGGAGGCGGCCGGCGAGGTCGTCGTGGAGGGCCTGTACCGCATCGGCCGCCAGGACCCGGCGCCCATAGGGGCCGAGGCCGGCCTGGCCGTACCGCGTCCGGACGGCGGCGTGGAGCTGTACCTGGCCTCCACCGACCCGCACGGCGACCGCGACACGGCCGCCTCCTGCTACGGCCTGCCCGCCGAACAGGTGAAGATCGTCGTTACCGGGGTGCCCGGCGCCACCGCCGACCGCGAGGACCAGGGCTTCCAGCTGCCGCTGGGCCTGCTGGCCCTGAAGACCGGCTGCCCGGTGAAACTGACCGCCTCGCGCGAGGAGTCCTTCCTCGGCCACGTCCACCGCCACCCCACCCTCCTGCGCTACCGCCACCACGCGGACGCCGAGGGCCGGGTCGTCAAGGTCGAGGCCCAGATCCTGCTCGACGCGGGCGCCTACGCCGACACGTCCTCGGACGCCCTGGCCGCCGCGGTGGCCTTCGCCTGCGGTCCGTACGTCGTCCCCAACGCCTTCATCGAGGGCTGGGCGGTACGCACCAACAACCCGCCCTCCGGCCACGTGCGGGGCGAGGGCGCCATGCAGGTGTGCGCCGCGTACGAGGCGCAGATGGACAAGGTCGCCAAGAAGCTCGGCCTGGACCCCGCCGAGGTGCGCCTGCGCAACGTCCTGGCCACCGGCGACGTCCTGCCCACCGGCCAAACGGTCACCTGCCCCGCTCCCGTCGCCGAACTCCTCCAGGCGGTCCGCGACTTCCCGCTCCCCGCCCTGCCCAAGGACACGCCCGAGGACGAGTGGCTGCTGCCCGGCGGCCCCGAGGGCGCGGGCGAACCGGGCGCGGTGCGCCGGGGCGTCGGCTACGGCATCGGCATGGTGCACATGCTCGGCGCGGAGGGCGCGGACGAGGTCTCCACGGCCACCGTCAAGGTCCAGGACGGCGTGGCGACGGTGCTGTGCGCGGCCGTCGAGACCGGCCAGGGCTTCACCACGCTCGCCCGGCAGATCGTGCAGGAGACGCTGGGCGTCGACGAGGTGCACGTGGCGCCCGTGGACACCGACCAGCCCCCGGCCGGCGCGGGCTGCCGCGGACGCCACACCTGGGTGTCGGGCGGCGCGGTGGAACGGGCGGCCAAGATGGTCCGCACCCAGCTCCTCCAGCCCCTGGCCCACCAGTTCGGCATGTCCACCGAACTGCTCCAGATCGCCGACGGCAAGATCACGTCGTACGACGGCGTGCTGTCGACCACCGTCGCCGAGACGCTGGAGGGCAAGGAGCTGTGGGCCACCGCCCAGTGCCGCCCGCACCCGACCGAGCCCCTGGACGAGACCGGCCAGGGCGACGCCTTCGTCGGCATGTCCTTCTGCGCGATCCGCGCGGTGGTCGACGTCGACATCGAGATCGGCTCGGTGCGCGTCGTGGAGCTGGCCGTCGCCCAGGACGTCGGCCGGGTCCTGAACCCGGCCCAGCTCACCGCCCGGATCGAGGCGGGCGTCACCCAGGGCGTCGGCATCGCGCTCACCGAGAACCTCCGTACGCCCCGCGGCCTGATCCGCCACCCCGACCTCACCGGCTACGCCCTCCCGACGGCGCTCGACACCCCCGACATCCGGATCGTGAAGCTCGTCGAGGAGCGCGACGTGGTCGCCCCCTTCGGCGCGAAGGCCGTCAGCGCGGTTCCGGTGGTCGCCTCCCCGGCGGCCGTCGCCTCCGCGGTACGCGCGGCCACGGGCCGCCCGGTCAACCGACTCCCGATCCGGCCGCAGTCCGCGGTGGTGACGGGAAACTGAGCCGCCCGCGCACGTGAGGCAACGCGCGGGGCGCGGGACGCGTCTGTACAAGGGACGGGCGCGTCCGCTGTGCCGGGCCGTTGTCAGTGGTGCCCCCTAGGCTGCGAAGCGGTGGGGACGGCTGACGCTCCCACCGCACGGAGCGCGCTCACGCACACTCGGGGGAGAAGATGCACGAGGTCACCACGGACACGGCGACGCGGACACCCGCGCGCGTGCCGCTGTTCTGGACGTCGGCGGCGGTGATCGGCTGCCTGCTCGTGTCCGCGGGGCGCCGTACGGTCTCCGGTCTCGCCCTGGACCTGTCCTACCGCCTGCTGACCGGCGAGTTCGGCCGGGACCGCGTGGCCCGGTACGAGGACATCGACTTCCCGCCGGCCCTCACCCACGAGCCCACCCGCCGCTTCCTGAGCGAGACGGGCCTGCCGGAGGACGCGTTCCCGCTCGCGGCGGACGACGACGGGATACCGCTGCCGACCCTGGCGGAGCACTACGGCGACGGGACCCTCGGGGAGGCGGCCGGCCATCTCGTCCGGCTGGGCCGGCTGCCCGACGGCAGCGACGTGGTCGTGGACGGCCCGACCGGCACGGTCCTGACCTGGCACCCGTCCGACACGAGCCTGCGCCCGCTCACCCCGGACGTCTCGACGCTCGTCTTCACGCTGTGGCTGCTGCGCCGCGCGGGCGCGGTGGAGGCGTAACGACGGCGGTCGTACGACCAAGGTCCCGGTCCCGTGCCGCCTCCCGACAGGGGGCAAAGCCCACTTCGGCCCTTACTCTGGCCCGATGGCGGGCGTGGCGCTGGCGGGGGCGTGGGTGGCGACCAGGCTGCGGGAGCGGTGAGCCCGCGCCGGCCCCGGGGCGCACGGGGCGGCTGTGACGTCCGTCCCACCCGGGGGTGACCCGCCCCGCCGCGGACGCCGCTCGCCCCGGGGCGCCGGTAGGGTGGCCCGGTTGTCATACGTGGCCGAGCCGTTCTACCCCCTTCGGAGACCGTGACTACCACCGCCAGCTCCAGCACCTCGCACCACCTCTCCCCGGCCTTCCCCGGCCGTGCCCCGTGGGGCACCGCCAGCAAGCTGCGGGCCTGGCAGCAGGGGGCGATGGAGAAGTACCTCCAGGAGCAGCCCCGGGACTTCCTCGCGGTCGCCACCCCCGGCGCCGGCAAGACGACGTTCGCGCTGACGCTGGCGTCCTGGCTGCTGCACCACCACGTCGTGCAGCAGGTGACGGTCGTCGCGCCCACCGAGCACCTGAAGAAGCAGTGGGCGGAGGCCGCGGCCCGCATAGGGATCAAGCTCGACCCGGAGTACAGCGCGGGCCCGCTCAGCCGCGAGTACCACGGCATCGCCATCACTTACGCCGGCGTCGGCGTGCGCCCGATGCTGCACCGCAACCGCTCCGAACAGCGCAAGACCCTCGTGATCCTGGACGAGATCCACCACGCCGGTGACTCCAAGTCCTGGGGCGAGGCCTGCCTGGAAGCCTTCGAACCGGCCACCCGCCGCCTCGCGCTCACCGGAACGCCCTTCCGCTCCGACACCAACCCCATCCCCTTCGTCGCGTACGAGGAGGGCAACGACGGCATCCGCCGCTCCGCCGCCGACTACACCTACGGCTACGGCTCCGCGCTCGCCGACGGCGTCGTCCGCCCCGTGATCTTCATGAGCTACAGCGGCAACATGCGCTGGCGCACGAAGGCGGGCGACGAGATCGCCGCCCGGCTCGGCGAGCCCATGACCAAGGACGCCGTCAGCCAGGCCTGGCGCACCGCGCTCGACCCGCGCGGCGAATGGATGCCGGCCGTGCTGCGCGCCGCCGACCAGCGGCTGACCGAGGTCAGGAAGGCCATCCCGGACGCCGGCGCCCTCGTCATCGCCGCCGACCAGGACTCCGCCCGCGCCTACGCCAAGCTGATCCGTGAAATCACCGGCAGCAAGGCCACCGTCGTCCTCTCCGACGACGTGGGCGCCTCGAAGAACATCGACACGTTCAGCCAGAGCACCGACCGCTGGATGGTCGCCGTCCGCATGGTGTCCGAGGGCGTCGACGTGCCGCGCCTGGCGGTCGGCGTCTACGCGACCACCATCTCCACGCCTCTCTTCTTCGCCCAGGCCGTCGGCCGCTTCGTACGGTCCCGCCGCCGCGGCGAGACCGCCTCCGTCTTCCTGCCGACCGTGCCCGACCTGCTCACCTTCGCCAACGAGATGGAGCGCGAGCGCGACCACGTCCTCGACAAGCCCAAGAAGGAGGGCGAGGAGGACCCGTACGCCGAGTCCGAGAAGGAGATGGACGAGGCGAACCGGGAGCAGGACGAGGACACCGGTGAGCAGGAGCAGTTCTCCTTCGAGGCGCTGGAGTCCGAGGCCACCTTCGACCGGGTCATGTACAACGGTGCCGAGTTCGGCATGCAGGCCCACCCGGGCAGCGAGGAGGAGCAGGACTACCTCGGCATTCCGGGGCTGCTGGAGCCCGACCAGGTGCAGTTGCTGCTCCAGAAGCGGCAGGCCCGGCAGATCGCGCACAGCCGCAAGAAGCCCGACGACGAGGCCGACCTGCTCGAACTGCCCGCCGAACGGCGGCCGGTCGTCTCCCACAAGGAACTGATGGAGCTGCGCAAGCAGCTCAACACCATGGTCGGCGCCTACGTCCACCAGAGCGGCAAGCCCCACGGCGTGATCCACACCGAGCTGCGCCGCGTGTGCGGCGGCCCGGCCAGCGCCGAGGCCACCGCCGGGCAGTTGCGCCAGCGCATCGCCAAGGTGCAGGAGTGGGCCACCCGCATGAAGTGACGGGCGGGGCCCGGGAGGCGCTCTGCGTGCGCTGTACGTACCGGGACAAACACAGTCAGTTCGCGCCGGTCTCCGCCCGGATTCTGGACGGAGCCTTCCGCTGAGCGGACCTGGTCGCTACTGTCCCGCTACGCACACGCCCCGTGGCAGCGCCGCCGCGGAGCGCAGCCGTGAAGCGACTGTGCCGGGCACAGGGCCGGGCCGTCAGCCGATCGGCGGCCTCTGAAGCGCGTCACTGACGGGACTCGGTGACGCATCCGCAGCGAGGGGGCCGCCGACCTCACCACTAAGGAGTGGGCGTCGTGACCGCGGAGACCTCTCAGACGCTCGACCGGGGACTGCGGGTCCTCAAGCTGCTGGCCGATACAGACCACGGGCTGACCGTCACAGAGCTGTCCCACAAACTGGGCGTGAACCGGACTGTCGTGTACCGGTTGCTCGCCACGCTGGAGCAGCACGCACTCGTACGCCGTGACCTGGGCGGACGCGCCCGGGTCGGTCTCGGTGTGCTGGGGCTCGGCCGCCAGGTGCACCCACTGGTGCGCGAGGCGGCGATGCCGGCGCTGCGATCGCTGGCCGAGGACATCGGGGCGACGGCCCATCTGACGCTGGTGGACGGGGCGGAGGCGCTGGCCGTGGCCGTCGTCGAGCCGACCTGGACGGACTACCACGTGGCCTACCGGGCCGGGTTCCGTCATCCGCTGGAGCGGGGGGCCGCGGGGAAGGCGATCCTGTCGGCGCGGCAGCAGGTGCAGCCCGCCGAGGAGGAGGGGGAGTGGCGCGGCTACGCCCTCACCCACGGGGAGCTGGAGGCCGGCGCCTGCGGGGCGGCCGCGCCGCTGCTCGGGGTGACGGGGGTGGAGGGCAGCGTGGGCGTGGTGATGCTGTCGGAGGTGGTGCCGGAGCGGGTGGGGACGCGGGTGATGGACGCGGCGCGGGAGGTGGCGGAGGCCTTGCGGTGACGTCCCTTGGTTGGGCAGCCGCGTAGGTGCCGGCCGGGGGTGGGTCGCGCGGCTCGGCGCTGCCGAGGTGCCGCTGCGCCCACCCGTGCCGCCCCAGCGGCACGACTGCCCGCAGCTGGGGGGGGCGACGGCCGCCCGCCACCCTGCGCGGCAGCGCCCTCGCGTTAGATTGACCCCGTGCTCTCTCGTCTCACGCGCCCCCAGACCCTCGCCGTCTGCGCTCTGCCCGTCGTGGCGCTGCTCGCCACCGCCGCCCTCGCGCCGCTGCCCTTCTCCGTGGCGCAGCCGGGGCTGACGGCCGACGTGCTCGGTGAGAACCGGGGCGAGCCGGTGATCACGATCAAGGGCGCGCCGACGCACGGGACGAGCGGCCAGCTGCGGATGACGACGATCGAGGCGACCGGCCCGGACGCGAGTGTCCACCTCGGCGACGTGATCGGCGGCTGGTTCGACACCGACCGGGCCGTGATGCCCCGCGACGCGGTCTACCCGAGCGGCGACGACGTCCAGGAGATCGAGCAGTACAACGAGGAGCAGATGCGGGAGTCCCAGGACACGGCGACCACGGCCGCCCTGGACCACCTGAACCTCGACCCCGCGGACATCGACGTCGACCTGCGCCTGGAGGACGTCGGCGGCCCCAGCGCCGGCCTGCTCTTCTCCCTCGGCATCATCGACAAGCTGCGCGCCGGCGACCTCACCGGCGGCAAGGTCGTCGCCGGCACCGGCACCATCACCACCGGCGGCAAGGTCGGCCCGGTGGGCGGCGTACCGCTGAAGACGCAGGCCGCCCGGCGCGACGGCGCCACCGTCTTCCTCGTACCGAAGGCGGAGTGCTCGGACGCGCAGGCGGAGCTGCCGAAGGGGCTCCGGCTGATCCCCGTCACCACCCTCGACGGCGCGGTCGACGCGCTCGAGGCCCTGCGCACGGGCAAGGGCGAGGTCCCCGCCTGCTGAGAGGCGTTCGCCGAGGAGCCGGTCAGCCCTCCTTCACGAAGCCCTTCTCGGTCATCCAGTCCAGCGCCACCTGGTGCGGGTCCTCCCCGTCCACGTCGACCCTCGCGTTCAGGTCCCGCGCGACGTCGTTGTTCAGCGCCTCGGTCACCGGCGCGAGCACCGACGCGATCGCCGGCCACTTCTTCAGGGTGTCGGTGCGGACCATCGGGGCGGCGTTGTAGTTCGGGAAGAACTTCTTGTCGTCCTCCATCACCACCAGGTTCATCGACTTGATCCGCCCGTCGGTGGTGTACACCTCGCCGTAGGTGCAGGCGCCGTCGGCGGTCTGGGTGTAGATGATCCCGGTGTCCATCTCCGTGACGTTCCCGGCCGGGATGTCCATCCCGTACGCCTTCTCCATGCCCGGCAGCCCGTCCGCGCGGTTGGCGAACTCGACCTCCACGCACAGCGTCACCGCGCCCGGGTCGGTCTTCGACAGCTGGGCCACCTCGGAGAGCGTGTTCGTGCGGTACTTCTTGTAGTTGGCCTGGTTCATGGCCAGCGCGTAGGTGTTGTTCAGCTCGGCCGGCGGCAGCCAGGTCAGCCCGTTCTTCAGGTCCTCCTGGCGCACCGCCTCCCACTGCTCGCGCGGGTCGGGGATGGGCTCGCTGTGCCCCAGGTACGTGATCCAGGCGGTGCCCGTGTACTCGTACGTGGCGTCCGCGTCGCCGTTCTCCACCGCCGCCCGGGTGCCCACGGAGCCCTGGATGCCGGTGCGGTCCAGGACCTCCGCGCCCGCCGCCTGGAAGGCGATGCCCATGATCGCGCCGAGCACGAGCTGCTCGGTGAACTGCTTGGACACCACGGTCAGGTCGGCGCCCTCCAGCGGCCGCCCCTTCCCGATCGTGCCGGGCTCCACGTCGTCGACCATCGGGGAGCCGCTGGTGAGCCCGCAGCCGGAGGCCGCCACCAGCAGCGCCGCCGTCAGCAGCCACGTACGGCGTCGCCCGCCTCCGGCACCGGGTCGCACGCTCATGTCCGCACCTCCAGGCCCCGGGGCCGCAGCAGCATTTCGGCGAGCGAGGCCAGCCAGTCCACCAGCAGCGCGAGGGCCACGGTGAGGATCGAGCCGAGCACCAGGACCGGCATCCGCTGGCTGGTGATCCCCGTGGTGATCAGCACGCCCAGGCCTCCGCCCCCGCCGAAGACGGCCAGCGTCGCCGTGCCGACGTTGAGGACGAGGGCGGTGCGCACGCCGGCCAGGATCAGCGGGACGGCCAGCGGCAGCTCCACCCGGGTCAGCACGCCCAGCGGGGACATGCCGATGCCGCGGGCGGCCTCCAGCAGGGTCGGGTCGTTGGCCTTCAGGCCCGCGATGGTGTTGGAGAGCACTGGCAGGACGGCGTAGATGATGATGCCGATCAGCGCGGCGCGGCGGCCGATGCCCAGCCAGATCACCAGCAGCGCCAGCAGACCGATCGCCGGGGTCGCCTGGCCCATGTTGGCGAAAACCATCGCCACCGGGGTCGCCTTCCGGAACATCCGGCGGGTGAGCAGGATGCCCAGCGGGATGGCGATGATCAGCACGAAGAAGGTCGAGATCACCGTGAGCTGCACGTGCTGCCACAGCGCCTTGGTGACCTGGCCGTCGGAGAGCGCGTTGCGGCTGAGCGCGTCCAGGTCGGCCTGCCGGAACCACAGCCAGGTCGCCAGCAGCACGGCCACCAGGAGCGCGGGCAGGAAGGTCAGCTTCCGCCAGCCGACCCGCCGCCTGGTCGCCGCCGGGGACGGGGGAGGCGGCTCGTGCTCGAACTCGTCCCGGTCCTCGTCCTCGTAGGCCGGTTCGTCGGTCTCCGGCCGCCGACCGGAAGTACTCACGCCTTCGCCTCCCCTCCGAAGCCTCCGAAACCTCCGGCGCTCCCGAAGCCCTCCTGCTCCGCGTGGGTCTGCCCGGCCCGGGTCTCCTCCAGGTCGTGCTGGTGCTCCAGCGCGTCCAGCCGGTCGGCCTCCAGCAGCTCGTGCACGGAGTTCAGCAGCGTCTCCATGTCGACGACGCCCTCGTACTCGCCGCGCCGCCCGGTGACCGCCACCCGCCCCGTGTTGTCGGTGAGCACCGCCTCCAGCGCGTCCCGCAGGGTCGCGTCCCGGGTCACCGTGTCGTGGACCAGCGTCCCGGCCCGCGCCAGCGAGCCCTTGGCCCGCATCAGGTCTCCGCGCCGGAGCCACTTGTACGGGCGGCGGCGCCGGTCGAGGAGCAGGATCTCGTTGGTGCCGGCCGCCCGCAGCGCGTTGAAGATGTGCTGGAGCGGGTCCTCCACGGTCACCGTCGGGTAGTCCGTGATGCCCACGTCCCGTACGCGCGTCAGGTTCAGCCGCTTCAGCGCCGCCCCGGCGCCCACGAAGCCGGAGACGAAGTCGTCCGCCGGGTTGGTGAGGATGGCCTCGGGGGTGTCGAACTGCGCGATGTGGGAGCGTTCGCGCAGCACCGCGATCCGGTCGCCCAGCTTGATCGCTTCGTCGAAGTCGTGGGTGACGAAGACGATCGTCTTGTGCAGCTCGTGCTGGAGCCGGATCAGCTCGTCCTGGAGGTGGTCCCGCGTGATCGGGTCGACCGCGCCGAACGGCTCGTCCATCAGCAGCACCGGCGGATCGGCGGCCAGCGCCCGCGCCACGCCCACCCGCTGCTGCTGCCCGCCGGACAGCTGACGCGGATACCGGCCGTGGAACTCCCCGGCGTCCAGACCGACCAGGTCGAGCATCTCCTCCACCCGGGACCGGATGCGGGACTTCGACCAGCCGATCATCTTCGGTACGAGGGCGATGTTCTGGGCGACGGTCATGTGCGGGAAGAGGCCGGAGGACTGGATCGCGTAGCCGACCTTGCGGCGCAGCTTCACCGGGTCGATGTCGGTGACGTCCTCGCCGTTGATGCGGATGCGGCCGCCGCTGGGCTCGATCAGCCGGTTGATCATCTTCAGGGTGGTGGACTTCCCGCAGCCCGAGGGGCCGACGAAGATGACCGTCTCGCCCGCCTGGATCTGCATCGACACGTTCTCGACGGCCGGCTGCGGAATGCCGGGGTAGCGCTTGGTGAGGGCCTCCAGCTCGATGGTCGCCCCGGTGGCTTCGGCCCGGCCGTTCTCAGACACGGATCCCCCTCGGGATGGTCAGCCGTCCCAGCAGGACGTACGCGGCGTCGAACAGCAGCGCCAGGATGATGATCCCGAGCGTGCCCGCGAGCACCAGGTTGAGCGCGTTCTTGCTGCCCAGCGAGGCGATCCCGCGGAAGATCTCGTTACCGAGCCCCGGCCCGGAGGCGTAGGCGGCGATGGCGGCGATGCCCATCAGCATCTGCGTGGAGACCCGGATGCCGGTGAGGATCGGCGGCCAGGCCAGCGGCAGCTCCACCCGCAGCAGCCGGGCCGCCCGCGACATGCCGATGCCCTTGGCCGCGTCCACCAGCGCCGGGTCGACGCCGCGCAGGCCGACGATCGAGTTCCGCACGATCGGCAGCAGCCCGTACAGCGTCAGCGCCGTCACCGTCGGCGGCACACCGAGGCCCACGATCGGGATGAGCAGACCGATCATGGCCAGCGACGGGATGGTCAGGATGGTCGACGTGCCCAGCGTCGCCAGGTTCCCCGCCCAGTCGCTGCGGTACGTGAGGACGCCGATCAGCACGCCGATCAGGGTCGCCACGACCATGCACTGGAAGACGGCGCTGGCGTGCTGGTAGGCGTCGGCGAGCAGTTGCTGGTGGCGGCTGCCCAGGAACTCCCAGAAGTTCACGTCCGCTCACCTCCGGGAACGTCGGACCGGTCTCAGTCGCGTCTGCCGCTGTCCTGGGCCGCCTGCTCCACCAGCGGGATGATCCGCAGCGGAACGGGGTTCTCCATCACGATCGCCGTGGCGGCCCGGACGATGCCATCAAAACCGACAACCCGGTCGATCACCCGCTGGAGATCGGCGTTCGAGCGGGCCACCAGCCGGCACAGCATGTCCCCGGTGCCGGTCGTGGTGTGCAGCTCCAGCACCTCGGGCACGGTCGCCAAGTGCGCCCGTACGTCGGCCCCTTGGCCCTGCCGGATCTCCAGCGTCGCGAACGCGGTCACCGGGTAGCCGAGCGCCGCCGGGTCCACCTCGGGACCGAATCCGCGGATGACTCCGTTCGACTGAAGCCGGTCCATCCGCGCCTGCACGGTGCCGCGTGCCACCCCCAGCCGCCGGGACATCTCCAGCACCCCGATCCGCGGCTCGCGGGCCAGCAGCCCGATGATCCGCCCGTCCAGCCGGTCTATGCCCATCCCGCACCCCTTCAGGCTGGTCATCCTGTACAGATCGCCCGCCGCGACCGCCGTGTCACTGGGCAGGTTGCCCAGTGAACGCGCAAACTATTGCGCACCTTGCAGACGCGGGAGACCCTGCGGCTATGACGCAGACCACACACCACACTCCCGACACCGCCCGGCAGGCCGACCCCTTCCCGGTCAAGGGAATGGACGCGGTCGTCTTCGCCGTGGGCAACGCCAAGCAGGCCGCGCACTACTACTCCACCGCCTTCGGCATGAAGCTGGTCGCGTACTCCGGACCGGAGAACGGCAGCCGCGAGACCGCGAGCTACGTCCTGGAGAACGGTTCCGCCCGTTTCGTGTTCACCTCGGTGATCAAGCCGTCCACCGAGTGGGGCGCCTTCCTCACCCAGCACGTGGCCGAGCACGGCGACGGCGTCGTCGACCTCGCCATCGAGGTCCCGGACGCGCGTGCCGCCCACGCCTACGCCGTCGAGCACGGCGCCCGCTCGATCGCGGAGCCGTACGAGGTCAAGGACGAGCACGGCACCGTCGTCCTCGCCGCCATCGCCACCTACGGCGAGACCCGCCACACCCTGGTCGAGCGCACCGGCTACGACGGCCCCTACCTGCCCGGCTACGCCGCCGCCGAGCCGATGGTCGAGCCGCCCGCGCAGCGCACCTTCCAGGCCGTGGACCACTGCGTCGGCAACGTCGAGCTGGGCCGCATGAACGAGTGGGTCGGCTTCTACAACAAGGTCATGGGCTTCACGAACATGAAGGAGTTCGTGGGCGACGACATCGCCACCGAGTACAGCGCGCTGATGTCGAAGGTCGTGGCGGACGGCACCCTCAAGGTGAAGTTCCCGATCAACGAGCCCGCCGTCGCCAAGAAGAAGTCCCAGATCGACGAGTACCTGGAGTTCTACGGCGGCGCCGGCGTCCAGCACATCGCGCTGAACACCAACGACATCGTGCAGACCGTCCGCACCATGAAGGCGAACGGCGTCCAGTTCCTGGACACGCCCGACTCGTACTACGACACGCTCGGCGAGTGGGCCGGCGAGACCCGCGTCCCCGTCGAGACGCTGCGCGAGCTGAAGATCCTCGTCGACCGCGACGAGGACGGCTACCTGCTGCAGATCTTCACCAAGCCGGTCCAGGACCGCCCGACCGTCTTCTTCGAGATGATCGAGCGGCACGGCTCCATGGGCTTCGGCAAGGGCAACTTCAAGGCCCTGTTCGAGGCGATCGAGCGCGAGCAGGAGAAGCGCGGCAACCTCTGACGGCCAGGCGGCGGCTACGTGGGCGGGTCCTCCACGGAGGGCTCGCCCAGCGCCGCCAGCGCCCGCTTCGCCTCGGGCACCCGCAGCGGCGAGAAGTACGGGTTGATCATCAGCGCCTCCCGCAGATGCCGCCGCGCGGGCCCGTACCGCTCCAGCTCCCGCTCGATCACCCCCCGGTGGAAGACGTACAGCGCACTGCGCACCCCGCCGCCCTTGTCGCCGTCGGTCGCGATCGTCGCGAACTCCAGCGCCTCCTCGTGCTCACCGGTGCGGTGCAGCGCCCAGCCCAGCGCGTCGGCCACCGCGATCCCCGGCTGCCGCCCCCACTCCTGACGCAGCAGCCGCACAGCCCGGGCCGGGTCCCCGTGGTCCGCCTCGAACCGGCCGAGCACCAGCCGCTCGTCCGCCCCGGCCGCCTCCGCGCCCCGCACCCGCTCCCGCAGCAGGTCGTACTGCACCCGCGCGGCCTGCCCGAGCCCCAGCGACTCGTACAGCTCGCCCAGCTCCAGCGCGTACTCCGCGTCCGGCCGCTTGGCCAGCGCCGCCTGGTACGCCGACAGCGCGTCCGTCGTCCGGCCCAGCGCCGCCAGCGCCCGCCCCTGCCCGGCCTGCGCCGCCCGCTGGTCCGGATCGGTGCGCAGCGCCTCCTGGAAGAACCGCAGCGCCTCCCGGCGGTCCCCGCGCTCGAACGCCAGCCGGCCGGCCTGCTCCAGATACGCCGCCCGCTCGGCCGGCGCCTCCGCGGCCGCCGCCGCGTCGGAGATCCGGGCCTGCGCGTCCTCCCGCCAGCCCCGGTCCCGGTAGACCGCCGCCGCCCGCGCCCCCGTCGCCGGCGCGTCCGGCCGCAGCTTCTTCAGCTTCTCCAGGGCCCGCCCCACGCCCTTGTCGTCGCCGAGCCCGGTGTACGCGTCGATCAGCACCGCGTGCGCCGTCCACCGCTTCGGCGCCGCCTTCACCGCGCTCTCGCCCCACTTCTTCGCCGCCGGGAAGTCCCGCCGCGCCACCGCCAGCGCCGCCAGCCCCTCCAGCGCCTGCGGATTGCGCTCCGCCCCGACCTTCAGGGACGTACGCAGCGCCTTCTCGGCCTTCGCCCAGTTCGCAAAGTCCGCCGTACGCCGCCCCTGCTCGACGTAGGCGGCGCCCAGCACCGCCCACGACGCCCCGTCCAGCGGCTGCGCCCGCAGATGCCGCTCGCGGTCGCCGATCAGCACCGCCAGGTCCCCCAGCGCGGCCGGCACCCCCGTGGTCACCGCACCGCGCGCCAGCGCGGCCGGCCCCGGTGCGGGCGGGGGTGCGTCGCCCCCGTCCCACGGCAGCAGCACCAGCACCCCGCCGAGCACGGCGGCCCCGGCGACGGAGGCGATCAGGACCCGGCTCCGGCGGCGGGAACGCCACCCGCGTTCGATCTCCATGGCGCCTACTGTGCGCCCGTACGACAAGCACACCGCGGCTTGCGCCGGGTGCCGTCGACGGGGTTCACACCGATGGCCCCGGGTGCGAACCTGTGATCATGAGCCGTATCGAAGCGCCTCGCGACGAAGACGACGCATCCCGCGAGCCCGGCGCGGCCCCGGCGGCCGACAGCCCCCTCGTCGAGCGGCTGCTCGCCGGCCTCCCCGCCGAGTCCGTCCTCACCGACCCCGACATCACGGCCTCCTACGCCAACGACATGGCGAGCTTCTGCCCGGCCGGCGCCCCCGCCGCGGTCGTCCTGGCGCGCACCGTGGAGGACGTCCAGCACGTCATGCGCACCGCCACCGAGCTGCGCGTCCCCGTCGTCCCGCAGGGCGCCCGCACCGGCCTGTCCGGCGGCGCCAACGCCACCGACGGCTGCGTGGTCCTCTCGCTGACCAGGATGGACCGCATCCTGGAGATCAACCCCGTCGACCGCGTCGCCGTCGTCGAACCGGGCGTCGTCAACGCCACGCTCTCCCGCGCGGTGAACGAACACGGCCTGTACTACCCTCCCGACCCCTCCAGCTGGGAGATGTGCACCATCGGCGGCAACATCGGCACCGCCTCCGGCGGCCTGTGCTGCGTCAAGTACGGGGTGACCGCCGAGTACGTCCTCGGCCTGGACGTCGTCCTCGCCGACGGCCGCCTGATGTCCACCGGCCGCCGCACCGCCAAGGGCGTCGCCGGGTACGACCTCACCCGTCTCTTCGTCGGCTCCGAGGGCTCGCTCGGCATCGTCGTACGGGCGGTGCTCGCCCTGCGCCCCCAGCCGCCCGAGCAGCTGGTGCTGGCCGCCGAGTTCTCCTCCGCCTCCGCCGCCTGCGACGCGATCTGCCGGATCATGGAGGGCGGACACGTGCCGTCCCTCCTCGAACTGATGGACCGTACGACCGTCAAGGCGGTCAACGACCTCGCCCACATGGGCCTCCCGGAGACCACCGAGGCCCTGCTCCTCGCCGCCTTCGACACCAACGACCCGGCCGCCGACCTCGCCGCCGTGGGAGCCCTGTGCGAGGCCGCCGGCGCCACGCAGGTGGTCCCCGCCGACGACGCCGCCGAGTCGGAGCTCCTCCTCCAGGCCCGCCGCCTCTCCCTCACCGCCCTCGAAGCGGTCAAGGGCACCACGATGATCGACGACGTGTGCGTGCCCCGGTCGAGGCTCGGCGACATGCTGGAGGGCATCGAGCGCATCGCCGCGAAGTACGACCTGACCATCGGGGTCTGCGCCCACGCGGGCGACGGCAACACCCATCCCACGGTCTGCTTCGACGCGGCGGACCCCGACGAGTCCCGCCGGGCCCGCGAGTCCTTCGACGAGATCATGGGCCTCGGCCTGGAGCTCGGCGGCACCATCACGGGCGAACACGGCGTGGGCGTACTGAAGAAGGAGTGGCTGGCGCGCGAGATCGGCCCGGTGGGGCTGGAGATGCAGCGGGCCGTCAAGCAGGTCTTCGACCCGCTGGGCATCCTCAACCCGGGCAAGCTCTTCTGACGCCCGCCGTTCACCGGGCCAGCAGCTCGGCCAGCCCGTCGTCGAGGCCGAGCTGCCCGGCCTCCGCCCCCGGCGGCACCGCCCGCAGCGTCCGCTCCAGCCACGCCGACACCTGAGCCGACGGCGCCTCCAGCAGGGCGTCCCCGTCGGGGCTGCTCAGCGCCATCAGCACGACGCTGCGGCCGTCCGCCTTCGACGGCCACACCCGCACGTCCCCGTGCCCGCACGGCCGGAACACCCCTTCCACGAGCAGGTCCCGGGCGAACGTCCAGTGCACGGGGTACCCGGAGTTGATGTGGAAGGTGACGTGCACGGCGTACGGGTCGTCGGAGTGGTAGACGAGCCGTGCCGGCACCGGGACGGCGTGCTCGGGCGACAGGATGAGCCGCAGTTCCAGCTCGCGTTCCACGACGGTGGGGTGGTTGGGGTGCATGGCGTGTGGTCCTCTCTCGTATCTCGTACGGGTCCGCACGGGCCGCCTGGAACGGGCCCGCACGAGTGAGAGCGACGAGGGCCGTGAGCGTTACGCGGGTTCGCGGAACTTTTTTCCTCCCCTCTGTCCCGGGTGTGAAGGTCCATGCACGAGGTTGCCCGGAAAGGGGTGGGTCCGGCGGGACCGGCGGTGCGGATTGCGCCCGTCTGATAGATGTTGAGCCCCCGAACCAACCCCCGAGCAGATACGGGACGACGGACATGAGCGCCCCAACCCCGGCCCCCGGCGACGACAGGCCCCGCGAAGGGTATTACCCGGACCCGTCCATTCCTGGATATGTCCGGTACTGGAACGGCGCCTCCTGGGTGCCGGGCACCAGCCGGCCCGCCCCCAAGGACGGCGAGCCGCTCGCGCCGCCGCCCGGCGCCCGGCCCTCCGTGGAGGAGACCGGCCCGCACTTCTTCGACGAGGACCCGGTCGAGGAGCCGCCGCCCGCCGACGCGTCGCAGCACGGCAGCCGCCCGGAGCCGGCCGCGTCCTGGGCCGCCGACCGCTCCGGTGCGGCGGGCGCGCAGGGCTCGTCCGTCGCCTGGCCGGGCCCGGCCCAGGCCACGGACCCGAGGCTCGCGCACGCCCAGGGCACGGGACCCACGCGTGATCCCCGGGCCCAGGACGCCGGTGCCGGTCCCGCTGGGGGCTCGAATACGGGCTCGGGCTCGGATGCTGGCTCGGGCTCGGGCTCGGGCTCGGGTACGGGCTCGGGTACGGCTCCCGACGCGGTCGCCGCTGCGGGGTCCGCGTCCGACCGCGGTGAGGCGGAGGCCGAGTCGGGCAACACCTTCGTCTTCCGGCGCCCGACGGCCGGGCCCGGGGCCCGGGGTGCCCAGCCCTCGGACGGCGCCGCCGACGAGGGCACGATGACCTTCCGCGCGGTCTCCCCGCGCGCCGGCGCCACGGGCGGCCCGGGCTTCGCCGCCGGCAAGGCCGCCGCGGCCCGGGCCGCCGCGCCGACGGCCCCCTCCGGCCCCCAGCAGACGGCCGGTCCGGCCGTCCCGCACCAGGCCGCCGCCCCCTCGCCCCAGCAGGCCGCCCCCTCGCCCCAGCAGCAGGCCCCCGCCTCACAACCGCAGCCCGCCGCCTCCGCCCCGGTCGCGGCCGGTCCCGGCGGCGGTCAGGCCTCCTGGGCGCAGCAGGTGCACCGGCTCGCGGGCGCCGGCGAGGGCGAGCAGCCCGTCGCGCCGTGGAAGCCGCCGGTGGAGGACGTCTTCCAGGCCGCCGCCCGGCGCCAGGCGGCCGCCCGCCCCGCCGGGCTCGGCAAGCGGCTGGCCGCCCGGCTGATCGACACCGTCGTCCTGGGCGCCGTCACCGCCGTGGCCGCCGTACCGCTCGGCCTCAAGGCGGTCGACCACGTCAACGGCAAGATCGACGAGGCCAAGCTCTCGGGCGAGACGGTCACGGTCTGGCTGCTCGACGGCACGACGTCCACGTACCTGGGCATCGTGCTGGCCGTCCTGCTGGTCTTCGGCGGCCTCTACGAGGCGCTGCCCACCGCCAAGTGGGGCCGGACCCTGGGCAAGAAGCTGCTCGGCCTGGAGGTACGGGACATCGAGGCCCACGAGCCCCCGACCCTCGGCGCGGCCCTGCGCCGCTGGCTGGTCTACAGCGTCCCCGGCCTCCTGGCCATCGGGCTGGTCGGCGTCGTGTGGTGCGTGTTCGACCGCCCGTGGCGCCAGTGCTGGCACGACAAGGCGGCGAATACGTTTGTCGCGGGCTGACTTGACGGGGGGTTTCGTGGTCGGGTGCGGGTGAGTGGTGGGCTGGTCGCGCAGTTCCCCGCGCCCCTTTCAGGGGCGTCCAGTGCACGTCCCTCAAGGGGCGCGGGGAACTGCGCGAGCAACCCCCCACGCACCCGCACCCGCCAAAGCCCCCGCAGCCCCACCCCCGATCGCGTCGGACCCCGCACCCTCCGTCCCCTGGACGGCCCCCCGCCGGATGCGCCGTAATAGAGCCCGAGGTCCACTCGGGACATGAGCAGCGAACCGCCCCCCGGCTCCGGCCGGCAGCCGCCGGAAGACGACCCGTTCAGGAAGCGCCCCCCGTCCGACCCGCACGGCAGTACCGGCGAGCCCCCGCCGTACGGCGGCAGCGCGCCCCCACCCCCGGGCGGCGGCGGCCCCTACGGTCCCCCACCTCCCGGCGGCGGCTCCTACCCCACCGACCCGCTCGCCGGCATGCCCCCGCTCGCCGACAGCGGCAAACGGGTCCTCGCGAGGATCATCGACATGATTCTCGTCGGCATCGTGGTGTGGCTGCTCAGCTGGGCGTTCAACGTCCAGGAGTACCAGGTGGACGGCGAGGACATCTCGGTCGGCAAGTCGTTCGGGCAGTCGCTGATCGCCGCCGTGCTCTACATCGCCTACGACACCTGGATGACCGCGAAGACGGGCCAGACCCTGGGCAAGAAGTGGCTCGGCATGCGCGTGGCCAACCTGGACAACGGCGCCACACCCTCGGTGCAGACGTCCCTGATCCGGGCGCTGGTGCTGTGGATCCCGTTCGCCTTCTGCTGCGCCTGCGTCTGGACGATCATCGCGGGCGGCTGGAGCTTCTTCGACCGGCCCTACAAGCAGGGCCTGCACGACAAGGCGGCCAAGACGGTGGTGGTCAGCACCCGCTGACGGACGGGGCCGCCCACCCGGGAGGCAGCGACGTCAGGCGGCGCGGTCGCGGGCCGCTTCTCCCGCTCCCGCGGAGACGCGGGCCGCCCGCACGGGCTCCCGGTCCGCGGCGCGCCCCGAGGCCGGTACGACGGTCATCGTGCGCGTCGTCCTGGGCTGGGGGACCGTCATGGCGACCAGCAGCCCGAGGGCGAGGGCGGCGACGGCGATGACGGCGACTCCGGGACCCGAACTCGTCTGTGAGAGCAGCAGCATGGCGAGCGTCGAGAAGATCACGGTGCACGTACCGTAGGCGAACTGTGCGGCAGTCGGACGGGGCATGGCCATCGTGTCCTCGGAAGACAATCTGGGGGTGAGACCGGCTGTCGGCCTGGCTTTCCGCCGGCTTCCGGGCGTTCCGCCAAGCGACTCTAACCCGCTGTGTGCCCGGGAGGAAACAGTGGTAAGCCCGCCCTAACCGACGGGGCCGATGCACGGGGGGCGCACGGATTCATGGTGCGCCGGAAGCGGACGGTACCGCGCGCCCGCCGGACGTCCCGCCCGTCCCGTACCGCGTCCCGCACCGCGTCCGCAAAGCGAACGCCGACTCCGCATAGTGCACTTGTTCTGCTCAAGTCAAGGTCTGTCTTTTCCGGTGAACCTCTAGTCAAATGTCGTCACTTGAATACACGCGTTGATCACGTGTGCGCGGACTCGCTCTGTCCTTGTCCTCCCATCCGCGCGCGTGGACGCGGGGGAGGAAATCAAGTGACCAGAAGATCCTGGACGTTCAGAACGGCGGCGACCGCCGTCGCACTCGCCGCCGCCACCGCGACGCTCTCCGCGGCGGGCGTCGCGCAGGCGGACGCGCCCGCCAAGCCGGAGGCCGTGGACCGCCACGACCCGCACCCCGCGAAGGACATGCACTCGCATGACCTCAAGGGCCCCATGAGCGACACTCAGGCGGCCCAGCGCGAGGAGGCCCTCAAGCAGGTCATCTCCGGCAAGGCCTCGGTGAAGAAGAAGGACGGCTCCAACGTCGTCCAGCTCAAGAGCAAGAAGGGCGACGCCAAGTACGTCGAGCTGGGCCGGGAGAAGACCGACAAGATCTTCACCATCCTGGTCGAGTTCGGCGACAAGATCGACAGCCGCTACGGCGGCGAGGCCGGCCCGCTGCACAACCAGATAGCCAAGCCCAACCGGAGAACCGACAACTCCACGGCCTGGCAGGAGGACTACGACCAGCAGCACTACCAGGACCTGTACTTCGGTTCCGGCAAGGGCGTCAACTCGGTCAAGACGTACTACGAGAAGCAGTCCTCCGGCCGCTACTCGGTCGAGGGCGAGGTCTCCGACTGGGTCAAGGTCCCCTACAACGAGGCCCGCTACGGCAACAACGCCTGCGGCGACACCAACTGCCCGAGCGTGTGGAACGTCGTCAGCGACGGCCTGAACGCCTGGGTCGAGCAGCAGAAGGCGGCCGGCCGCACCGACGCCCAGATCAAGGCCGACGTGGCCCGCTTCGACGAGTGGGACCGCTACGACTTCGACGGCGACGGCGACTTCAACGAGCCCGACGGCTACATCGACCACTTCCAGATCGTGCACGCCGGTGAGGACGAGTCCGCCGGCGGCGGCGCCCAGGGCACCGACGCGATCTGGGCCCACCGCTGGTACGCCTTCGGCACCGACGCCGGCGCCACCGGCCCCGAGCAGAACAGGCTCGGCGGCGCGCAGATCGGCTCCACCGGCATCTGGGTCGGCGACTACACCGTCCAGCCGGAGAACGGCGGACTCGGCGTCTACGCCCACGAGTACGGCCACGACCTCGGCCTGCCGGACCACTACGACACCGCGGGCGGCGAGAACTCCACCGGCTTCTGGACGCTGATGTCGTCCGGCTCCTGGCTCGGCACCGGCCGCAAGGAGATCGGCAACATGCCCGGCGACATGACCGCCTGGGACAAGCTCCAGCTCGGCTGGCTGAACTACGACACCGCCAAGGCGGGCGTCAACTCCTGGCACAAGCTGGGCCTGGCCGAGTACAACACCAAGCACAAGCAGGCCCTGGTCGTCGAACTGCCGAAGAAGGCCGTCACCACCGAGATCGTCCCGCCCGCCGAGGGCGAGACCCAGTGGTGGAGCGGCAGCGGTGACAACCTCAGCAACACGCTGAGCCGTTCGGTCGACCTGACCGGCAAGTCGAAGGCCGAGCTGACCTACGACGGCTGGTACGACATCGAGGCCAACTACGACTACCTCTACACCGAGGTGTCCACCGACGGCGGCGCCAACTGGACCGCCATCGACGGCACGGTGGACGGTCAGCCGATCCCGCGCGACGCCGCCGACAAGCCGGCCCTGCACGGCACGCTGGACGCCTACTCGAAGTTCGCGTTCTCCCTCGACGCCTACGCCGGCAAGAAGATCGACCTGCGCTTCCGCTACCAGACCGACGGCGGCGTGGCCCAGAAGGGCTTCACGGCCGACTCGATCAAGGTGACCGCGGACGGCGAGGCGCTGTTCACCGACAACGCCGAGACCGCGGACGCCGCCTGGACGGCCGACGGCTTCACCCGCAAGGGCGCCTCCTTCACCGAGGACTACGCGCAGTACTACATCGCCGAGAACCGGCAGTACGTGTCGTACGACAAGACGCTGAAGACCGGCCCGTACAACTTCGGCTTCACGGACCGCCCGAACTGGGTGGAGCACTACGCGTACCAGAACGGCCTGCTGATCTGGAAGTGGGACACCTCCCAGGCGGACAACAACACCAGCCAGCACCCGGGCACCGGCCTGGTCCTGCCGGTCGACTCGCACCCGACCGCGATGAAGTGGAAGGACGGCACGCTGCTGCGCAACCGCGTCCAGTCGTACGACTCGCCGTTCAGCCGCTACCGCACGCAGGGCATGACGCTGCACAAGGCGGACGTCGCGAAGTACTTCCCGGGCTCGAAGGGCGTCTCGGTCTTCAACGACCGCAAGAACGACTACTACGACGAGTCGAACCCGACCGGCGGCGTCAAGATCACTGACACCAACACGAAGATCAAGATCCTCAAGGAGGCCAGGAACGGCTCGACGATCGAGCTCGAGGTCGGTCCTGCGGGCAGGTAAATAGCATCTGCCCAGGTCAGAGCATGATCGGCGGTGACCCCCTGGCGGGTCGCCGCCGATCCGTGTTTAGGTGCCTCCTGTGGTTCTCTTATTGACACCTGGTCCGAGAAGCGGACCGGCACCGGCTGACACGGGGGTATGACCGCATGGCCCAGGGAGGCTTCAGCAAGCTGCCGAACGGCACGGTGGTGGTGGCGCTCAACCTGCCCAGCCCCGCCACGCCCGAGGGCAGCGTGCGCTTTCTCGTCCACGCCCAGAACCGGGCGCGCGCCCTGACCAGGCTGCGCAACCTGGGGCTGCGGGCGGTCTACCTGCGGGGCAACGCCGCCCCGCCGACCCCGGACGAGATCACCGCGGTCCTGCACCACCCCGACGGCCTCATATGGCGCACGGCCCCGGTGGCCGGTGTCACGGGCGGGCCCGAGCGCGTCCAGGAGCTGTGGCACCCGATCCGGGCGCTCCTGAGACGCCCGGCGCCGCAGCCGTAGCCGTAGCCGCAGCCCGGCCAGACGGCGGCGGGCGCTACTGGACGACCGGCTTCCCGGACAGCTCCACGCCCGCCTCCCGCAGTTCCTCCATCGCCCGCTCGGTGGTCTCGGGGGCCACTCCGGCGGTCAGGTCGAGCAGCACCTGCGTACGGAAGCCCTCGCGGGCCGCGTCCAGGGCGGTGGCCCGCACGCAGTGGTCGGTGGCGATGCCCACCACGTCGACCTCGTCGACCTCGCGGGCCCGCAGCCAGTCGGCGAGCGTCGTGCCGTTCTCGTCGGCGCCCTCGAAGCCGCTGTAGGCCGCCGAGTACGCGCCCTTGTCGAAGACGGCGTCTATCGCGCCGGAGGCGACGGCGGGGGCGAAGTTCGGGTGGAAGCCGACGCCCTCCGTGCCGGCCACGCAGTGCGCGGGCCAGGAGTGGACGAAGTCCGGGTTGTCGGCGAAGTGGCCGCCCGGCGCGATGTGGTGGTCGCGGGTGGCCACGACGTGGCGGTAGCCGGCGGGCGCCTGCCCGATCAGCTCGGTGATGGCGGCGGCCACGTCGGCACCGCCGGTCACCGCAAGGCTGCCTCCCTCGCAGAAGTCGTTCTGCACGTCTACGACGATCAGGGCGCGGCGCATGGTCGGTGTCCTTCGGCTGGGTGGGCTGTGGGGTAGGAGGGACGGAGGTCTGGCGGTGGGCACGGATCTGGTTGCTGGTGCGGTGCCGGTCGGACCGCACCAGCTTTAGCTACCCGAGCCCTCGTGCGCGTACTCCGTCGGAATGACGGGTTCCCCTCGGGAGAGCTGCGTCGCGGACAGCGGGAGGTTGGCGCGGGCGGCCGCGTGCCGGTCCCGGGCGGCGTCCAGCGGCTCGCGGGCGACCACCTCGCCGCCCTTGACCAGCTCGACCAGGAGCTGCCGGTCGGCGAGGTCGTCGGGCACCGGCCCGGTGCCGACCACCTCGGCCTCGGCGTACCCGTAGGAGTCCAGTCGCCGGGCGGCCCACTTGCGGCCGCCGACCGAGGTCTTGCCGCCGCTGGACTTCTTCGCCACCGGCACCAGCGGCGCCCCGTCGTCACCGGACTCGGCGCGGGCGACCAGCTTGTAGACCATGGAGGCCGTCGGGTGCCCGGAACCGGTCACCAGCTGGGTGCCGACGCCGTACGCGTCCACGGGCGCCGCCGCGAGCGAGGCGATGGCGTACTCGTCCAGGTCCGAGGTCACGACGATCTTCGTGTCCCTGGCGCCCAGCTTGTCGAGCTGCTGGCGCACCCGGTGGGCGACCAGCAGCAGGTCGCCGGAGTCGATGCGTACGGCGCCCAGCTCGGGCCCGGCGATCTCCACGGCCGTGCGGACGGCCTCGGCGACGTCGTAGGTGTCCACGAGCAGCGTCGTACCCCGGCCCATCGCCTCCACCTGGGCCCGGAAGGCGTCGCGCTCGTTGTCGTGGAGCAGGGTGAAGGCGTGGGCGGAGGTGCCGACGGTGGGGATGTTGTAGCGGAAGCCGGCGGCCAGGTCGGAGGTGGTCGCGAAGCCGCCGACGTAGGCGGAGCGGGCGGCGGCGACCGCGGCCAGCTCGTGGGTGCGGCGGGCGCCCATCTCGATCAGCGGGCGGTCCCCGGCGGCCGAGGCCATCCGGGAGGCGGCGGCGGCGATCGCCGAGTCGTGGTTGAGGATGGACAGGATCACCGTCTCCAGCAGCACGCACTCGCCGAAGGTCCCCTCGACCCGCATGATCGGCGAGCCCGGGAAGTACACCTCGCCCTCGGGGTAGCCCCAGATGTCGCCGCTGAAGCGGTACTGGGCGAGCCAGTCCAGGGTCTCCTCGTCGACGATGTCCCGCTCGCGCAGGAAGCGCAGGACGCCCGCGTCGAAGCGGAAGTTCTCCACCGCGTCCAGCACCCGCCCGGTGCCCGCCACGACGCCGTAGCGCCGCCCATTCGGCAGCCGCCGCGTGAAGACCTCGAACACGCTGCGCCGCCCGGCCGTGCCCGCCTTCAGGGCGGCCCGCAGCATGGTCAGCTCGTACTGGTCCGTGAAGAGCGCCGTCGAGGGGACGTCCACCGGCAGCCCTAGGTCCGCTGTGTTCATGACCGGGATCGTACCCCCATTTCGTCAGTCTGACGATTTGTGGTCGCGTGGCGCCCGCCACAGGCCCGTTTGTGCGGGTGCCCCCCTGTGGTGGCAGCATGGGCCATGTGACGGCAGCCGCACCCATGGAGATCGAGAAGACCGAGTCGGCGGAGGAGGTCTTCGCCGTACCCGAGCCCGACGTGCCCTGGGTGACGATCGTGCACAACGACCCCGTCAACCTCATGAGCTACGTGACGTACGTCTTCCAGTCCTACTTCGGCTACTCGAAGGACAAGGCGACCAAGCTCATGATGGACGTCCACCACAAGGGCCGGGCGGTGGTGTCCAGCGGCTCGCGCGAGGAGATGGAGCGGGACGTCCAGGCCATGCACGGCTACGGTCTGTGGGCCACCCTCCAGCAGGACCGGAAGTGACCGAGAATGACCGGAAGTGGCCGGAAATGACCCACGCCCGCCCGCAGGACGGAAGTAGCTGAATCACCTCCATGCCAGGACAGTTCGAACCGCTTCCCGGCGGCGGCGCGGCCGTCGCCCTCGACGATGTCGAGATCTCCATCATCCGGTCCTTGGCCGTGCAGCTCCTGGAGCTGATCGGCCCCGGCCCCGCCGAGGACGCCTCCGACGACCCGCTCGCCGAGCTGTTCGCCGACGGCCCGAGCGAGCCGCCCTCCGACCCCGTGCTGCGGCGCCTGTTCCCGGACGCCTACGGCGACCCCGAAGGCGCCCCGCAGGCCGCGGAGGCCGAGGAGCAGCGGGCGTCCTCCGCCGAGTTCCGTCGCTACACCGAGAACGACCTGCGGGCCGGCAAGCGGGACAACGCCCTCGCGGTGGTCCGCACCCTGGACGCCCTCTCCTCGGCGTCGGCGGGCGAGGACGGCGCGGTGCTCAAGCTGTCGCCCGACGAGTCCCAGCAGTGGCTGCGCACCCTGAACGACCTGCGCCTGGCGATCGGCTCCCGGCTGGAGATCGCCGACGAGGACGACACGGACCTGCTCTACCGGCTCCCCGACGAGGACCCGCGCAAGCCGATGGTGATGGCGTACCTGTGGCTCGGCGGGCTCCAGGAGTCGCTGGTCTCGACCCTTATGCCCTGATTGCCCGGTCCGATGTCCGCTCAGCGGACCCTCAAATCCGGGTAATGATCTCGTCAAAGAGTCATCCCTCTTCGCCCGCCTCGGGTGCCTTTTGTCCCGTTATGACTGTGTGGTGCGTCACACTGCGCCCCTGTGATCGGCGTCGCAGCCGTGGTAAATCTTCACGACCGCCCGGCGAACACCACCCGAATGTTCGGCCGGGTGCGCCACCGAGCCGGCGGACCGCCGGCCAGGCAGAGAGCGGGACGTGAGGCCCGCTCAGCTCCATCATCCGGGGGGATCGAGACCCGATCCGCGGCCGACGACAGGCCCGGGTCGGCATGGAGAAAGGCGCACCACACATGACCTCTGCGCAGGTCGACACGGAGAAAGCACCTGAAGAGGGCTACGAGCGCGGACTCAACAGCCGTCAGGTCCAGATGATCGCGATCGGCGGCGCCATCGGCGTCGGCCTCTTCCTGGGCGCCGGGGCCAACATCGCCAAGGCCGGACCCAGCATCATCCTCATGTACGCCCTCGCGGGCGTGATCATCTTCTTCATCATGCGGGCGCTCGGCGAGCTGCTCCTCTACCGTCCCGTCTCCGGCTCCTTCGCCGAGTACTCACGCGAGTTCCTCGGCCCCTTCTTCGGATACTTCACCGGCTGGACGTACTGGCTGATGTGGGTGGTCACCGGCATGGCGGAGCTCACCGCCGCCGCCATCTACATCCACTACTGGTTCCCGGAGATCCCGCAATGGGTCTCCGCCCTCGTCTTCCTCGTCCTGCTCTTCGTCGCCAACCTGATCTCGGTCAAGCTGTTCGGCGAGATCGAGTTCTGGTTCTCGATGGTCAAGGTCACCGCCATCATCGGCATGATCGTGATCGGCATCGGCGTCCTCACCCTCGGCTTCAGCCAGGCCGGCGACACCGCCGCCGTCTCCAACCTGTGGGAGTTCGACGGCTTCTTCCCCAAGGGCATCGGCTCGTCCCTGATGACCCTCCAGGGCGTCATGTTCGCCTACCTCGCCGTCGAGCTGGTCGGCGTCACCGCCGGCGAGTCCGAGAACCCGGAGAAGACCCTCCCCAAGGCGATCAACACCCTGCCCTGGCGCATCGCCCTCTTCTACGTCGGCGCCCTCACCGTCATCCTGGCGGTGGTCAAGTGGACCGAGTTCGCCGAGGGCGTCAGCCCCTTCGTGGAGGCCTTCACCGTCATCGGCATCCCGGCCGGCGCCGGCATCGTCAACTTCGTCGTGCTCACCGCCGCCCTGTCCTCCTGCAACTCCGGCATGTACTCCACCGGCCGCATGCTGCGCACCCTCGCGGACAACGGCGAGGCCCCCGGCGTCTTCCGGCGGCTGTCGTCCACCAAGACCCCGGCCCTCGGCATCGGCGTCTCGGTGATCTTCATGGGCATCGGCGTGGTCCTCAACTACACCGTCCCGGAGAAGGCGTTCGGCTACGTCACCTCCGTCGCCACCGCCGCCGGCATCTGGACCTGGCTGATGATCCTGATCAGCCACGTCCGCTACCGCCGCAAGGTCGTCGCGGGCCGCCTGCCCGCCTCCTCCTTCCCGGCGCCGGGCGGCTCGGTGTGCTCCTACATCGCCATCGCCTTCCTCCTCTTCGTCACCTGCCTGATCGCCTACGACGCCGACGCCCGCGTCTGCCTGTACGTGATGGCCGGCTGGGCCGCCGCCCTCGGCATCGGCTGGGCCGTGCTGAAGAGCCGCAACCCGGAGGTCACCGAGCGGCGCGGCGAGCCGGACCTGGAGAAGATCGTCTGACCTGCGCGTTCTCGCGCATCCGGGACGTCCGGTCACCGGGGACGCTCGTGGCCTCCTCACCGGCCGCCGCTCAGGATGTCCAGCATGTGGGCCACCCCGTACCACCCACCGGTACGGGGTGGCCCTTCTGCTTATCCTGGGCCGCATGCTGACCATCACCCAGGCCCTGTACGACCAGATCGTCGCCCACGCGCGCGAGGACCACCCCGACGAGGCGTGCGGCGTGGTGGCCGGTCCCGTGGGCGAGGGCCGCCCCGAGCGGTTCATCCCGATGCTCAACGCCGCCCGCTCGCCCACGTTCTACGAGTTCGACTCGCAGGACCTGCTCAAGCTCTACCGCGAGATGGACGACCGCGACGAGGAGCCGGTGGTCATCTACCACTCCCACACCGCCACCGAGGCCTACCCCTCCCGCACCGACATCACCTACGCCAACGAACCCGGCGCCCACTACGTCCTGGTCTCCACGGCCGACACCGACGACGCCGGGGACTTCCAGTTCCGTTCGTTCCGCATCCTGGACGGAGAGGTGACGGAGGAGGAGGTCAAGGTCGTGGACGCGTACTGAAACTCCCTTCGTATCGCATCGCGGATGGAGGGCGTCCAGCAGGTGAGATCACACTCCGGAAGCCGGTCCGGGAATCGATACGATGAGCCCATGGTTCTTCTCGACGTGAGCGAAAAGGCGCCGGGCACGTTGCTCGTGGCGCGGCTGCACGTCGACCTGTGCAGGCTGAACAGCGCCATCTGTTGATCTTCCGCTGCCGCCGGACGGCCGTACGCCGCGGCGGGCTGCCGCGTGCCACCGCGCGCCTCACCGAACCCACGACACCTTCCGACAGGAGCCCTCAGCCATGGCCATCGAGGTCCGCATCCCGACCATCCTCCGCCAGTACACCGACGGCCAGAAGGCGGTGGAGGGCACCGGGGACACCCTCGCCCAGCTCTTCGCCGACCTCGAGACCCGGCACACGGGCATCCAGGCGCGCATCGTGGACGGGGAGCAGCTGCGCCGCTTCGTCAACGTCTACCTGAACGACGAGGACGTCCGCTTCCTCGACGGCATCGACACCAAGCTGTCCGACGGCGACAGCATCACGATCCTGCCGGCCGTCGCCGGCGGTATGGCCTGATCGGGATGCGGTACGACTCCCCGCTGGCCGCGGTGGGCAACACCCCTCTGGTGCGCCTGCCGCGGCTCTCGCCGTCCGACGACGTCCGCATCTGGGCCAAGCTGGAGGACCGCAACCCCACCGGCTCGATCAAGGACCGCCCCGCGCTCCACATGATCGAACAGGCCGAGAAGGACGGCCGCCTCACCCCCGGCTGCACGATCCTGGAGCCCACCAGCGGCAACACCGGCATCTCGCTCGCCATGGCCGCCAAGCTCAAGGGCTACCGCATCGTCTGCGTCATGCCCGAGAACACCTCCCAGGAACGCCGGGACCTGCTCGCCATGTGGGGCGCGGAGATCATCTCCTCCCCGGCCGCGGGCGGTTCCAACACCGCCGTACGGGTCGCCAAGGAACTCTCCGCCGAGCACCCGGACTGGGTCATGCTCTACCAGTACGGCAACCCGGACAACGCCGGCGCCCACTACGCGGGCACCGGTCCGGAGATCCTCGCCGACCTTCCGTCCATCACCCACTTCGTCGCGGGCCTGGGGACGACGGGGACGTTGATGGGCGTCGGCCGCTACCTGCGCGAGAACAAGCCCGACGTGAAGATCGTCGCCGCCGAACCGCGCTACGACGACCTGGTCTACGGCCTGCGCAACCTCGACGAGGGCTTCGTGCCCGAGCTGTACGACGCCTCCGTCCTCACCACCCGCTTCTCCGTCGGCTCGGCGGACGCCGTGACCCGCACCCGGGAACTCCTCCAGCAGGAGGGCATCTTCGCGGGCGTCTCCACCGGCGCCGCCCTGCACGCCGCGATCGGCGTCGGGAAGAAGGCGGTGAAGGCCGGCGAGAGCGCCGACATCGTGTTCGTCGTCGCCGACGGCGGCTGGAAGTACCTCTCCACCGGCGTCTACACCGCGGCCACCACCGAAGAGGCCATCGACACCCTCCAGGGCCAGCTCTGGGCCTGACCGCCGCTCACCGGGCGAGGTGACGCACCTGGTCCCACAGGGCCGGGTCCACCTCGCCCACCCGGCGCCGGAAGTCCCGCACCGGCACCCGGCGCAGCTCGTCCGTCTCCAGGAAGCTCGTCCGCCCCCGCGCGTCACCCACCGAGCCCGGCGGCAGCGTGATCACCCCGGCCCGCTCCTCCCGGTACCGGCTGGTGATCTTCGCGACCAGCGCGCGCCGCCCGCGCACCGAGATCACCAGGCACGGCCGGTCCTTCGCGCCGTCGGTGTCCTCGTACGGCACGTTCGCCCACCAGATCTCCGCGGGCCGCGGCCGCGCCGCCCGCCCCCTCGGCCCCGTGGGCCGCCCCGGCGGACGCCGGCTGCCACCCGGACGCGGCGGCCGCCGCCCCCGCCCCCACCCGTCGACGATCACGGCGACGAAGGCGAGCAGTACCACCGCCGCGAAGGCGAGCCACCAGGACGTGTCCATACCAACGACGGTACCGGCGCACACGCCCGCCGCGCGCCCCCTCCCTGGCCCCGCGCGCCCCTGGTCCAGCCGAACCGGTGACAGCACAGGTGAGTTCGCCCACAACGGCCCCTGGCGGAGGAGCGACCAAAGGTTTTGCGCCTTACGCTCGACAAACCGCACGACCCCCGTCTCTCCACACGCGCCAGCGGAGGTTTCTGCTTCATGAAGCTCACCGTCGTCGGCTGCTCGGGGTCGTTCCCGTCCGCGGAATCGGCCTGCTCGAGCTACCTCGTCGAGGCCGACGGCTTCCGGCTGCTCCTCGACATGGGTAACGGCGCCCTGGGCGAGCTGCAGCGCCACTGCGGTCTCTACGACCTCGACGCGATCTTCCTCAGCCACCTGCACGCCGACCACTGCATCGACATGTGCGCCTACTTCGTGGCGCGCTACTACCGGCACGACGGCGGCCGCTGCGACCCCCTCCCGGTCTACGGCCCCGAGGGCACCGAGCACCGGCTCACCACCGCCTACGCCGACACCCCCTCGGCCTCCTCCATGAGCGAGGTCTTCGACTTCCACACGGTCAAGCCGGGCACCTTCGAGATCGGCCCGTTCACCGTGCACACCGACCGCGTCGCCCACCCCGTGGAGGCCTACGGCATCCGCGTCGAACACGGCGGCCGGTCACTGACCTACTCCGGCGACACGGGCGTCACCGCCGCACTGGACGAACTCGCCCGCGACACCGACCTCTTCCTGTGCGAGGCCGCCTTCACGCACGGCAAGGAGAGCATCCCCGACCTGCACCTCAACGGCCGCGAGGCGGGCGAGACGGCCACCCGCGCCGCCGCCCGGCGCCTGGTCCTCACCCACATCCCGCCGTGGACCGACCCCCGGGTCAACCTCGCCGACGCCCGCGAGGCCTACGACGGGCCGGTGGAGGTGGCGGCGGCGGGGGCGACGTACGAGATCTGAGCCCGGCACGGCGAAGGCCCTCGAACCGGAAGAAACGGTTCGAGGGCCTTCGTCATGCCGTACGGGGGAGACTCACGCCTTCGTGAGGTCCTCGATCTCCTCCTCGGGCTCGCGGCCCGGGGTCTTCAGGTTGAACTTGACGATCGCGAAGCGGAACGTCACGTAGTAGATCACCGCGAAGACCAGACCGATCGGAATGATCAGCCATGGCTTGGTGGCCAGATGCCAGTTCAGCGCGTAGTCGATGAAACCGGCCGAGAAGTTGAAGCCGGCGTGCACACCCAGGCCCCACGTGACCGCCATCGAGATCGCGGTGAGCACCGCGTGCAGCACGTACAGGACCGGCGCGATGAACATGAACGAGAACTCGATCGGCTCGGTCACACCCGTCACGAACGAGGTCGCGGCCAGGGAGACCATCATGCCCATCACGGCCTTGCGGCGCTCCGGACGGGCGCAGTGCGCGATGGCGATCGCGGCGGCCGGCAGACCGAACATCATGATCGGGAAGAAGCCGGACTGGAAGATGCCGGCGTCCGGGTCACCGGCCAGGAAGCGGGTGATGTCACCGTGCACGACCTCACCGGCGGCGTTGGTGAAGTCACCGAGCTGGAACCAGGCCACGGTGTTCACGAACTGGTGCATGCCGACCGGGATCAGCGCGCGGTTCACACCACCGAAGAGGGCCGCACCGCCGGCGCCCAGGCCGGTCATCCACTCGCCGAAGTTCGAGATGCCCTCACCGATGGGCTCCCAGACCAGACCGAAGAAGACACCGACCACGATGCCGACGAAGGCCATGATGATCGGCACCAGACGGCGGCCGTTGAAGAAGCCGAGCCAGTCCACCAGCTTCTTGCGGTGGTACCGCTGCCACAGCACGGCGGCGAGCAGACCCATGATGATGCCGCCGAGCACCCCGGGGTCGTTGTATGTGGCCGCGACGTCCTCGCCGTTCTTGACCACCGCCTCGGTGACCGGGAAGGCCTCCAGGACCTTGCTGTAGACCAGGAAGCCGACCACCGCGGCCAGCGCGGTCGAACCGTCCGCCTTCTTGGCGAAGCCGATGGCCACGCCTATGCAGAACAGGATCGGCAGCGAGCCGGTGAGCGCACCGCCCGCGTTGTTGAAGACGGCGGCGACCTTGTCCCAGCCCAGGCCGTCCTTGCCGAAGATGTCGTCCTGGCCGAGCCGGACCATGATGCCCGCCGCCGGCAGCACGGCGATCGGGAGCTGCAGGCTGCGGCCGACCTTCTGCAGACCCTGGAAAAGACCAGATCCCCGCTTCTTTGCGGGGGCCGCCTTGTCGGTGGCGGTGCTCATACTTCCTCCATCGGGTGGTGGTCTACACCACTCAGTGGTGTAGACCTGTTGTAGCACGATGAAGGTGGCGTAAGGAACCCGTAATTCCGCTACCGGAGCGCTACGCGCAGTACCGGTCCCCAGCCCCTGGCCACAGGTCTGTGAAGGCGTACCGAAGGCCCCCGGACCAAGGGTCCGAGGGCCTTCGCAAGACCATCCCCAAAGAGTACGCGAGGGGCGCGAGAGGTCTACACCTTCGTGACGTCCTCCACCTCGTCCTCCGGCTCCCGACCCGGCGTCTTCAGGTCGAACTTCGTGATCGCGAACCGGAAGATCACGTAGTACACGACCGCGAAACACAGACCGATCGGAATGATCAGCCACGGCTTCGTCGCCAGGTTCCAGTTGATGACGTAGTCGATCAGCCCCGCCGAGAAGCTGAACCCGTCCTTCACGCCCAGCCCCCACGTCACCGCCATCGACACACCCGTCAGCACCGCGTGCACCGCGTACAGCGCCGGAGCGATGAAGAGGAACGAGTACTCCAGCGGCTCCGTGATCCCCGTCACGAACGACGTCAGCGCCACCGACAGCATCAGACCGCCCACCTCCTTGCGGCGGTGCGGCTTCGCACAGTGCGTGATCGCCAGCGCCGCGGCCGGCAGCGCGAACATCATGATCGGGAAGAAGCCGGTGGTGAACTGCCCCGCGTTCGGATCGCCCGCCAGGAACATGTTGATGTCGCCGTGCACCACCGTGCCGTCCGGCTTCGTGTACGAACCGAACTGGAACCACATCGGCACGTTCAGGAACTGATGCAGACCGATCACCAGCAACGCCCGGTTCGCCAACCCGAACACACCCGCACCCCACGCGCCCAGCCCCGTCAGCCAGTCACTGAAGCTCTCCAGCGCGTCACCGATCGGCGGCCACACCCACAGACACAACGCCGCGAACGCGATCGCCACGAACGCCATGATGATCGGCACCAGCCGGCGCCCGTTGAAGAACCCGAGCCAGTCCACCAGCTTCGTACGGTGGAACCGCTGCCAGAAGTACGCCGCCAGCAACCCCATCACGATGCCGCCGAACACCCCCGGATTCTGGTACGTGAACGCCGTCACCGTCCCCGAACCGTCCGTCAGCTGACAGCCGACCTGCGGAACCGCCTCCGAACCCTCCGGGCAGTCCTCTGGGAACTGCCGCAGCACGTTCCAGTAGACGAGGAACCCCGCCACCGCCGCCAGCGCCGTCGAACCGTCCGCCTTCTTCGCCATCCCGATGGCCACGCCGACGCAGAACAGCAGCGGCAGCCCCAGCGAACCGTCCAGCAGCGCGCCACCCGCGCCGGTCATCACCTTCGAGACGTTGGTCCACCCCAGGCCGTCGTCACCGAAGACGTCCGGCTGCCCCAGACGATTGAGAATGCCCGCCGCGGGCAGGACCGCGATGGGCAACTGCAGACTGCGGCCCATCTTCTGCAGCCCCTGGAACGCCTTGTTCCAGCGGGCACGGGCGGGGCTGACCGCGCTGTCGGCACTCATCCGGTCTCCATCCGGTCGCCGGTACACTGGTGTAGACCAGTTGACAGACGGCTCCGCCGCCGTGACGCCATCATTCGGCACCAGCCCCACCGATGGCTCGCGAAGATGGGCCAACTGTGGGTTACTGCCACAAAGCGGCTCGGATCAGGGAGAAGAACATGGCCAGCAAGGCTGAGAAGATCGTCGCCGGCCTCGGCGGCTTGGACAACATCGAAGAGGTCGAAGGCTGCATCACCCGCCTCCGCACCGAGGTCAACGACCCCGGCCTGGTCAACGAAGCCGCCCTGAAGGCCGCCGGCGCCCACGGCGTCGTCAAGATGGGCACCGCCATCCAGGTCGTCATCGGCACCGACGCCGACCCGATCGCAGCGGAAATCGAAGACATGATGTAAGCGCCCCGCGCGCATCAGCGCGCACGAGCGCGCACCGGGCGCCGAAAAGCGCCCCCAGGGGCCCTCCCACCACACACCACGGGAAGGGCCCCTCCCCATGCCCCGCTAGGCTCACCCGCATGTCACGCATCGACGGCCGCACCCCCCAGCAGCTCCGCCCCGTCACCATCGAACGAGGCTGGAGCAAGCACGCCGAAGGCTCCGTCCTCGTCTCCTTCGGCGACACCAAAGTCCTCTGCAACGCCTCCGTCACCGAAGGCGTCCCCCGCTGGCGCAAGGGCAGCGGCGAAGGCTGGGTCACCGCCGAATACGCCATGCTCCCCCGCGCCACCAACACCCGCGGCGACCGCGAGTCCGTCAAGGGCCGCATCGGCGGACGCACCCACGAGATCAGCCGCCTCATCGGCCGCTCCCTGCGCGCCGTCATCGACTACAAGGCACTCGGCGAGAACACCATCGTCCTCGACTGCGACGTCCTCCAGGCCGACGGCGGCACCCGCACCGCCGCCATCACCGGCGCCTACGTCGCCCTCGCCGACGCCATCACCTGGGCCCAGCACACCAAGAAGCTGATCAAGCCCAGCCGCAAGCCGCTGACCGGCACCGTCTCCGCCGTCTCCGTCGGCATCGTCGACGGCACCCCGCTCCTCGACCTGCGCTACGAGGAAGACGTCCGCGCCGACACCGACATGAACGTCGTCTGCACCGGCGACGGACGCTTCGTCGAGGTCCAGGGCACCGCCGAGGCCGAGCCCTTCGACCGCGACGAGCTCAACACCCTCCTCGACCTCGCCGCCGCCGGCTGCACGGAACTGGCCGAACTCCAGCGCAAGGCGCTTGATACCGTCCTCGAAAAGTAAAGAGCAGACCAAGAGCACGCCAAGAAAGGCGGCCGGGACACGCAACTCGACCGCCCGCCACAGCGTCACTAGCAGTACGAGCGACAGCACAGCAGTTCCACGGGCGTACGACCGACACCGGCCGTACGCCCGACGCCGCCGCACCGACCGAACACGGGCCGCCCGGCCCTGTCCCAAGGGGAGGACCGAGACCCATGGCCGCGAGCCGCCACCGCCGCCTTCGCCGCACCACCGTCACCGCCGCAGCCGTGGCGACCTTCGCCCTGACGGCCGGCCTCACCACCGGGTGCGACGCCGTCGACAAGGCACTCGACTGCGTCCAGACCGCCGACGCCATAGCCGACAGCGTCACCGCTCTCCAGCAGGCCGTGGAGAACGCGTCCAACGACCCGACGCAGCTCGAGGAATCCCTCAACTCCATAGACAAGAACCTCGACAAGATCGGCGACCAGACCGACAACGCGGACGTCGGCAAGGCCGTCGACGACCTCGGCAAGGCCGTCGACAACGTCCGCACCTCCGTCGAGAACGGCGACAACACCCCCGACCTCGGCCCGGTCACCGACGCGGCCGGCGAACTGACCAAGGTCTGCACGCCGTGATCCAGGGGTCATGGGGTCCGGAATACTGGACCCCATGACCCGCCTGATCCTCGCCACCCGCAACGCCGGAAAGATCACCGAACTCAGGGCCATCCTCGCCGACGCGGGCCTGCCCCACGACCTCGTCGGCGCGGACGCCTACCCGGAGATTCCCGACGTCAAGGAAACCGGCGTCACTTTCGCCGAGAACGCCCTCCTCAAGGCCCACGCCCTCGCCCAGGCCACCGGCCTGCCCGCCGTCGCCGACGACTCCGGCCTCTGCGTCGACGTCCTCAACGGCGCGCCGGGCATCTTCTCCGCCCGCTGGGCCGGCCGCCACGGCGACGACAAGGCCAACCTCGACCTCCTCCTCGCCCAGATCGCCGACATCGCCGACGAACACCGGGCCGCCCACTTCGCCTGCGCGGCGGCGTTGGCCCTCCCCGACGGCACGGAACGGGTCGTCGAGGGCCAACTCCGAGGCACCCTCCGCCACGCCCCCGCCGGCACGGGCGGCTTCGGCTACGACCCGATCCTCCAGCCGGAGGGCGAGACGCGAACCTGCGCGGAACTGACGGCGGAGGAGAAGAACGCGATCAGCCACCGGGGGGAGGCGTTCAGGGCGCTGGTGCCGGTGGTGCGGGAGCTGCTCGGCTGAGGCTCGCGGAAGGGGCCGCCCGATGGACGGCCCCTCTGCTGTGCGGCCGGTGGGATTCGAACCCACACGGGCTTTCGCCCACGGCGACCTAAACGCCGCTCGGCTGCCAATTACGACACGGCCGCTCAAAAACGGTCACAGTGCTCGACCGGTGGCAACCAGTGTACGGGGGGAAGGGGTCACCCTGCGAGGGGCGCCCTGCCCTTCCGGCGGCACCAGGTCTCTGTCAGGGCGTGGCAGTTGGGGCAGAGGTACCGCAGGTTCTCCCGACGGTTGTCCCGCCAGATCCCATTGACATGGTCGATCTGAAGGGTGATGGGCTGACCGAGCCATGCGCCGGTGTTACCGCAGGTCTCGCAGGAGTACGGCACTCCGATCTCCCCCAGGGCTCTATGCAGTTGGGCCCTGTTGGTTCGGCCGGCGTGAGCTGGGAGAACGATCAGCACTCGGTGAGCGGTAGGTGTTGGGGCGGGCGGTTCTGCTCGCCCCCAGGACCTGCGCTCGAAATGACTGGTGTCGATCCCCAAACGCGCGACCGCGCGGCGGACCCGGCGATGGTTGACATCACTAACCTCCAGGCCGAGGCTGCGCATGACGTCGGCGTAGCTCGTGCAACGTGGGACAAACTTGCGGAGCTGCTCTTCCAGAATATGCAGACGCCGGTGTGAGAAGTGACTCGTGTCGACGCCCTGGGCGCTCATCATGCGACGCAGTGTGGCGCGCGAGCGGCTGTCGTCCGGTACTCCCAGTGCACGTGCGACCGCTCGGACGCTGGTCACTGCTGCCGCCGCGGTACGAAGTTCATCGGTAGTGAAGGGCAGGTCTACGTCGGCCTGGTTGAGACCGGGGAAGTGGCTCACGTCGATTCCTGCTGCGCTGATGCGACGCCGGATGTGGGACAGGGTCCCAGTGGCCGGAGTCGCACCCAGCTTCAGCGCCACCTCCCGTAGCGATGATGACGAGGCGGCGGCCTCAGCGATGGCCGCGTCTGGATATTTGCGCCAGGGACTGCGCTTGACGAAGTGGCCCGTGTCCAGCCCGTATCCGTTGACCTTTTCCTGAAGCACCCTTCGTTGGCCGCCGCTCGCCTTGAGGCCGAGCCGCCGCATCAAATCTGCCCAGTTCCGAGCTTCGGCGACGGCCTCCTCCAGCCGCTCCCGGCTGTACGCACTCGCCCCCATCACGTCCCCTCCGTCCCCGGCCACGCGTTCGCAGCCTCGTACGGAGTAACGAACCGTTTATCGGACGGTCACGCACGGAATGCGGAAGGGCCCGTACCGGAAAGCTACGGCACGGGCCCCGCCAAAAAGGGGAACTCAGAGGTCGTTCTCTTTCCGAACCCCGTGTGCGGATTCCGCTGGTCAGGCATGGGAACGCAGGTGTTGCGGAAGTCTCGGCTCGTTACTGGCCGAGATG
>NZ_JAGMUF010000093.1:0-6425 GCF_019049125.1 Streptomyces sp. AC602_WCS936
ACCCCGGCCCACCCCCACCACGGGCCCCGTGGGAACCGCCACCCGCCATACCCCCCGGACCGGCGAACTTCCCGGCCGCCCCGACCGTGCGGCAGTCCGCACGGCCCGCCCCGCCCTCCCCGGAGAGTGAACAGCCCGGCCCCGCAGACCCCGTGGGCGGGCCGGCCGGTCCGGAGCCGTGGGCGGCCGAGTCGCCCACGGGTGCGCGGGCCGTGGACGACTCCGCCGGTCCCGCCCAGCCCCCGGCGAAGCCCTCCGGCCCTCCACAGCCCCCGCCCGGCCCGGCGGCCGACGGCACCGCCTCCCCCGCGGCAGCGTTGGTTCCGCCCGGCGGTGGGCGTCGGGTGTGGACGCGTGGGCGTACGACCTCGGGGACCGGGGACGCCGATCTCTCGGAGCCGGCCGCCGGCGGCTCCGTGCCGGGCTCCGGCGAGTCCGCGCCACCGCCGCCGGCCGGGGACGCCCCCGTGCTGCCGCCGCTGCCGCCCCCGTTCCTCCCCTCGATGCCGCCCGCCGACCGCGACTACGTGGGCTCCGGGCCGCCCACCTACGACCCCGAGCCCACCGCGCTGCCGCCCGCCGACCCCGACGGGCTGGACGGGCTGGTGGCGGACACGGTGCTGGACGGCGCCCGGTACGGGACCTGCACCCTGCGGGCCGTCTCCGTGCGGGGCGACTCCGCGCGCTACCGGGGCGACCCGCGCCGCGACGCGCTGCTCGTCGCCCGCTTCGGCGCGGGGGAGCAGGCGTTGGTGCTGGTGGCGATGGCCACCGGGGCCCGCGCGAGTGCCGGCGCGCACCGGGCGGCGGCCGAGGTGTGCCGGTGGATCGGGCGGGCCGTGGGCCGCAGCCACGACCGGCTCGGTCAGGACCTGCGGGCCGGGCGCCGCGGCGAGCTGAAGTCCGGGCTGCACCGGCTCACCGACCGCAGCCTCGGCCGGCTCCGCGCCGGCGCCGCCGACCAGGGCCTGAGCCCCGACGAGTACGCGGCCACCCTGCGCTGCCTGCTGCTGCCCGCCGACCCCGGGTGCCGTACGCGGGTGTACTTCGGCGTCGGCGCGGGCGGACTGCTCCGGCTGCGGGACGGGGCCTGGCAGAACATGGAGCCGAGCGCCGGCGAGGTCGCGGGCGAACCCGTCGTCGGGTTCGGCTCGCCGCCCGCCGAGACGCCCGAGGGAGACCGGCTCACCATGGACCTCGGCGCCACCACCCCGCCCGGCCCCCACCACGACCCGCCCGCCGGGCCGCCCCGCCAACCCTTCCGCTTCCGCGCCTCCGTAGCCCGCCCGGGTGATGTGCTGCTGATGTGTACCGCGGGCCTCGCCGAGCCGCTGCTCAACGAGCCCGAGCTGGGCACACTCCTCGCCCGGCGGTGGTCCGGCCGTACCCCGCCGGGCCTCGCGGAGTTCCTCGCCGACAGCCGCGTCCGGGTCAAGGGTTACGCCGACGACCGTACGGCCGCCGCCGTTTGGGAGGCGTGACGCCGCTCGGTGTGCCATAGCTGGAGCCATGGCCAAACAGAACGTCGCGGAACAGTTCGTCGACATCCTCACCCGCGCCGGAGTCAAGCGCCTCTACGGAGTCGTCGGCGACAGCCTCAACCCGGTGGTGGACGCCGTGCGCCGCCACACGGGCATCGAGTGGGTGCACGTGCGGCACGAGGAGACGGCCGCCTTCGCCGCCGGGGCCGAGGCCCAGATCACCGGGAAGCTCACCGCCTGCGCCGGCTCCTGCGGCCCCGGCAACCTCCACCTCATCAACGGCCTCTACGACGCCCACCGCTCCGCGGCCCCCGTCCTCGCCCTCGCCTCGCAGATCCCGTCCAGCGAGATCGGCCTCGGCTTCTTCCAGGAGACCCACCCCGACCAGCTCTTCCGCGAGTGCAGCCACTACAGCGAGCTGATCTCCAGCCCCAAGCAGATGCCCCGGCTGCTCCAGACCGCCATCCAGCACGCCGTCGGCCAGGGCGGCGTCAGCGTCGTCTCGCTGCCCGGCGACATCGCCGACGAGCCCGCGCCGGAGAAGGCCGCGGAGACGGCCCTCGTCACCTCCCGGCCGACCGTCCGGCCCGGCGACGAGGAGATCGACCGGCTGGTGCGGCTGATCGACGACGCCGACCGGGTCACCCTGTTCTGCGGCGCCGGCACGGCGGGCGCGCACGCCGAGGTGATGGAGTTCGCCGGGAAGATCAAGTCCCCGGTCGGGCACGCCCTGCGGGGCAAGGAGTGGATCCAGTACGACAACCCGTACGACGTGGGGATGAGCGGCCTGCTCGGGTACGGCGCCGCCTACGAGGCCACCCACGAGTGCGACCTGCTGATCCTGCTCGGCACGGACTTCCCGTACAACGCCTTCCTTCCCGACGACGTGAAGATCGCGCAGGTCGACGTCCGGCCCGAGCACCTGGGCCGGCGCTCCAAGCTGGACCTCGCGGTGTGGGGCGACGCGAAGGAGACCCTGCGCTGCCTGATCCCGCGGGTGAAGGAGAAGAAGAGCCGCCGCTTCCTCGACCGGATGCTGAAGAAGCACGCCGACGCGCTGGAGGGCGTGGTCAAGGCGTACACCCGCAAGGTCGACAAGCACGTCCCGATCCACCCCGAGTACGTCGCCGCCGTGCTCGACGAGATGGCCGACGACGACGCCGTGTTCACCGTCGACACCGGCATGTGCAACGTGTGGGCGGCCCGCTACATCCAGCCCAATGGCAAGCGCCGCGTCATCGGCTCCTTCTCGCACGGTTCGATGGCGAACGCGCTGCCGATGGCGATCGGCGCCCAGTTCACCGACCGGCGCCGGCAGGTCGTGTCGATGTCCGGCGACGGCGGGTTCACGATGCTGATGGGCGACTTCCTCACTCTCGTCCAGCACGACCTGCCCGTGAAGGTCGTGCTCTTCAACAACTCCTCGCTCGGCATGGTCGAGCTGGAGATGCTGGTCGCGGGCCTGCCCTCGCACGGCGTGGCCAACGCCAACCCGGACTTCGCCGCCGTCGCCGAGGCCTGCGGCGCCTTCGGGGTGCGGGTGGAGAAGCCCAAGGAGCTGGCCGGGGCGCTGAAGGCCGCGTTCAAGCACAAGGGGCCGGCCCTGGTCGACGTCGTCACCGACCCCAACGCCCTGTCCATCCCGCCGAAGATCAGCGCCGACATGGTCACCGGCTTCGCGCTGTCCGCCTCCAAGATCGTGCTGGACGGCGGCGTCGGGCGGATGCTCCAGATGGCCCGCTCGAACCTGCGGAACGTGCCGCGACCGTGACCGACGGCACGGCCGTCGTGAGGGCCGTCGGCGAATCGACATGACTGCCCGGGGTCCGAACGGGCAAGGCTTCCCCCGTGAAGGTGTTCGAACAGGGAGGGAACGACATCAGCACGCGGACGGGGGACATGGAAAGGAAGGCGGTGCCACAGCTCAGGCGACGACTCGGACGGGCGGACCTGCGGGCGGTGCCCGAGGCCCGGCGGGCGCTGCGTGAGCTGCTGCGGCACTGGGGCGGTCCCGGACGGTCGGAGATCGCGGAGCTGCTCACCAGCGAGCTCGTCACCAACGCCCTCGTCCACACCGACGAGGGCGCGGTCCTGACGGCCACGGTCGGACCGAGTGCGCTGCGGGTCGAGGTGCGGGACCGCGCCGACGGGCTGCCCCGGCCGCGCACGCCGCGTCCGGAGGAGAGCACCGGCGGCAGAGGCCTGCTCCTCGTGCAGTCCCTCGCCGACGACTGGGGCGTGCGGACCTGCGGGACGGGAAAGTCGGTCTGGTTCGAACTGGACGCCGAGACGGTGTGACGGGCCGCCGGGAGCCCGGCGGCCCGTCACACCGTCGGCCTCCGGCTGCGGCTAGCCGAACTGCTGCTCCAGGTCCTTGAGCTTGCGCTCCAGGGAGTCCAGCCGCGGCAGGGCCTGCGTGTCGTCCTCCGCGGTGAGGTCGACGGTGACCGGGTCAGCTCCGTTCCGCACGGGCTGCAAGGAGGGCCGTCGGCGTACGGGCAGGGGCTCCGGGGTCGATATGGCAGGCTCCGCGGTGGCCCGTTCGGTGCCGCGCTCCACCTGCTGCACCTCGACCTCGACCTGCCGGCCGCCCCGCCCGGGGAAGCCCCGGTGGCCGTGACCCCGGCTGATCGCCTTGAGCTGGGCCCGCTCCAGACGCTCCTGCTCGCGCCGGCGCTGCTTGGCCTCCTCTTTCTTGCGCATGTCGTCGCGCACCTCCTCGACGGCCTCGTCGAGGCTGCGCACGCCCTCCAGGAGCATCAGCGACCAAGCGCGGTACGTCTCCCGGGGGGCCCGCAGCCAGCGCACCATGCGGATCTGCGGCAGCGGGCGGGGCACCAGGCCCTGCTCGCGCAGCGCCGCCCGGCGGGTCTGCTTCAGGGCGCGGTCGAACAGGACCGCCGCCGACAGGGACATGCCCGCGAAGAAGTGCGGGGCGCCCGCGTGACCGATGCCGCGGGGCGCGTGCACCCAGTTGAACCACGCCGCCGCGAACGCGAAGGTCCACACGAGTATGCGGGAGCCGAGCGCCGCGTCACCGTGGCTGGCCTCGCGCACCGCGAGGACGGAGCAGAACATCGCCGCCCCGTCGAGCCCGAACGGGACCAGGTACTGCCAGCCGCCGCTCAGGCCGAGGTTCTGCTCGCCGAAGCCGACCAGACCGTGGAAGGAGAGCGCCGCGGCGACCGCGGCACAGCAGAAGAGCAGGACATAGGAGACGCTGCCGTAGAGGGCTTCCTTGCGCCTGCGCCGCTCCTCCATGCGCTCCCACGAGTCGTCCGCGCCCTCGTCCTTCCCCGAGGAGCGCTTGCCTCGCGCGAGCACCGCCACCGCCGCCAGCATGCCCAGGAGCAGCACGGCGCCCGGAAGCAGCCAGTTCAGCGATATGTCGGTCAATCTCATCTGGGGTCCCTTGCCTTGGGATAGGGCGTGACGCCCGCCATGGTGGCCCAGACCCGGCGGCCCTCAGGGGGTTTCGGGGCAAGAGGCCGCCAAGGGAGTGAGAGAGGGCGCCCAGGGCGGCGTTCTGCTCGAACTGCCTTGCGGAGGGCGGGAGATGAGTTCGATTAAGACCACCCGTGCGGGTGGTTCCGGGGGAAGTACCTGCGCTGCGTGGGCGGCTCAGCCCGCCGTGGCGAGCAGCTTGCCCACGCGGTCCGCGTCGCAGGTGCGCGGGCAGGTCGCGCAGGTGTCCTCGGGGCGCACCGTGTAGAACATGCAGCAGCTCGCGCGGTCCCGGGTGTGCAGCGGTTCGCCGTCCGGTCCGGTCAGCTCGCGGAACGCCGCGTCGCCGACGTAGGGCTTGGTCGCGCCCGGCAGCAGGAGTTCCAGCTCGCGGCGGGCCCGCTCCTGCTCGCCGAGCAGATGGGCGACGTACCAGAGGCCCTCGACGACCTCGTCGGTCGCCATGCCCCACAGGGCGCGTCCGCGCCGCCGCATCCGGGGGCCGAATCCGGCCAGTACCGGCTCCAGGTGCTCGGCGACCGCCGCCCGCACCTCCACTCGCAGCGCCTCCTCGTCGGCGACCACGCGGGCGCCGGGCAGGGCGGCGGCCGGGTCGCCGGGCAGGCAGGCGAAGCCGGCGGGGCGCACGGCCATCCGGCCGAGGGGAAGGCCGGCGGCGGAGCGGTCGTAGGCGACGTGAGCGGCGGGGTAGCGGGGCACCCGGCGGTGCAGGAACCACGGCACGGTGATCAGCAGGCAGGCCGGCCACGCGTACCGGTGCAGACCGAAGCTCGCCACGACGTCCGGGCGGGCCCGCTGCCCGTAGTCCCGCAGCACCTGGGCGTCGTCCCAGGCGAGGAACGCCTCCAGCTCCGTGCCGCCCGCGGCGAGCGAGCCGGCCGCGACCCAGCCGCCGCCGGCCGGGACCTCGCCGGCCGGGTCCAGTTCGGTGACGCCCAGCCCCGGAAGGACCTCGGTCAGGCGCGCGTAGGCGTCCGTGAGGGCCGTGCGGGTGACAGGCATGCGGGACCACCGATCCACGTCGGAACGAACGGACAGCTTGAGGTAAGCCTTACCTTACCGAAGATCCTCGGGATTTGAACTGGCGGCCGGTGCCTTTATGGTGCTTGACGGACAAGTGACAACTCGCCGTAATGACCCCAAGTACCGACACGTCCCTCAGGAGGACCCGTGAAGCCGAGTGCGCAGGGGCCCGGGGCGTCGGCGGTGTCGGGGGCGTCCGCGGCATCCTCGGTGACGGGAGGGTCCGCGGCGGCCCGGGTCCCGGCGCAGCCCGGTGCCACGGACGTGAACCGGGAGCAGCGGGGTCCGGGCGGGGACGGCGAGGGCGCGGACCGGAACGAGGGCCGAGGGCCGGGCGCCCGTCGGTCCCCGAGCCGGGACGCGGGCCGGGACCGGGGCGGGGACGTCGGTCAGGACCTGGGTGAAGGCCGGGGCCGGGGCGGGGGCGTCGGTCAGGGCCTGGGTGACGGTCGGGGC
>NZ_JAGMUF010000094.1:0-6365 GCF_019049125.1 Streptomyces sp. AC602_WCS936
GCCGACCCGAGAATCAGCGGCTACGAACTCTCTGCACGGCGCCCAGCTGACGTAACCAGACGCGAGTACCGATCAGTAGTTACGGGACAACGCTTAGGCTGCGGTCATGCCAGAACTGACCCTCGCCGCCGACGAGGCGCGGCGGATCTTCCTGCGTGCTCAGGGCCTTCTCGGAGCCGCGTACGGCAGGCGCGGCAACCCCCGAGCCGTGCTGGACCAGCTGGGCGCTGTGCAGCTCGACACCATTTCCGTGCTGGCCCGCTCGCACGAGCTGGTGCCCTACGCCCGGCTCGGCGCGGTCGGCCGCGACGCGGTGGACGCGGCGTACTGGCAGCACACCCGCGCGTTCGAGTACTGGTCGCACGCTGCCTGTGTACTCCCCATAGACGCCTGGCCGTTGTACGCCTTCAGGCGCCGGGCCTTTGTCGAACGCGGCCACCGTTGGCACAAGATGGCCGACAGAGAACGTTCCTGCGCCGAGGTGCTGGCCCGGCTGCGCGGTGAGGGCCCCATGACGGCCACCGAACTGGGCGGTGCCAAGAACGGCGGCCCCTGGTGGGACTGGTCGGAGTCGAAGATCGCCATCGAATGGCTGCTGGACACGGGTGTGGTCGTCTGCACCGAACGCCGGGGCTGGAAACGGGTCTACGACCTGGCCGAACGGGCGGTGCCCGCCGAGCTGCTGGCGCAGGACATGGACGACACGGCCTGCCTGCGCGAACTCACCGCGCGGGCCGGGGCGGCGCTGGGAGTCGCCACGGTGAAGGACCTCGCGGACTACCAACGGCTGACGGTGGAACAGGTCCGCTCGGCGCTGCCCGACAGCGGACTGGTCGAGGTACAGGTCGCCGGCTGGGGCAAGGACGGCCGTACGGCAGCCGCGTGGGCCGACCCTGCCACCCTGGAGGAACAGCCGCGCGGCCGCCACCGCACCACGCTGCTCTCGCCCTTCGACTCACTGGTGTGGGACCGGGCGCGCACCGAACGAGTCTTCGGCTTCACCCACCGCCTGGAGGCCTACGTCCCCAAGGACAAGCGCGTGCACGGCTACTTCGCCATGCCACTGCTGACGGGCGGACGCCTGGTGGGCAGGGTGGACCCGGCCCGCGAGGGACAGACCCTGGTGGCCCGTCAGATCTCACTGGCCGGCGCCAAACACGTACCGGCTGCGGCGAAAGCACTCCGGGAGGCCGCCGAGTGGGTCGGCTGCACAGACGTACGCGCCGAGCGAGTACTGCCCGAAACACTCACCACCCCACTCACCACCACGCTCGCCACGGCCTGATCACTCCCCTGCGGCCTCCCGCGGGCGCCGGGGAAGCCGTATGGCCCTCACCGGGGTGCGAGGGCTGTACGGCTGGCTTGCTGCGGCCCGCTACGGGCGGTTCGCCGCTGCCATCACGCGGGAGCGCAGAGGCTCGGCGGTCAGCATGTCGGCGAACTGCCAGGAGTAGTTCGTGACCTCTTCCTCTTGCAGCTCGACGGCGTCGGCGGTGGTCCGGAACAGGAACCGGAAGTCGAAGTGCAGGTGTTCCGGCTCGCCCTTGCGGTCGTTCGCCGGGATCGAGTGAACGTCGATGTGGAGGGGAGCGTCGCTGGCCGGTTCGACCTGGTCACTGCTGATGCCGGTTTCCTCGGCCAGCTCCCGCAGAGCGGCCTCCTGAAGCGTCGTGTCGCTGTCCTCGACGTGTCCGCCGGGCAGCAACCACTTGCGCAGGGCCCGGTGCTCGATGGTGAGGACGCGGCCGTCGGGGCGGACGAGGGCGGCGCCGGCGGTGACGTGTCCGCGGAACTCCCCGCGGGAGGCGACCGAATCGCCGGCCTGTCCCACGACCTCGTCCACGGCCGAAAGGGCGTCCTTCTCCTCCGGGTGGTCGGCGAGGTAGGCGGCGACGGTGTCGCGCACGTGCTGTGCGGTGATCGGCATGGGGTGCTTCTCCTAGCGGTTGAAGTAGTCCAGCCACGTTCCGGCGATCGCCGCCCGTTCGGCGGCGTCGACCTCGTGGTTGGGCGTAAGGCGCAGGACAGGTGCTGGACCCGCCCGCGCAGGGAGTGGGGTGGGCACCCGGGTGGGGGCTGGAGCTTGCGGGGGCGCCAGCCGTCGGGTGGGCAGGGGGTACACCCGGAGGGAGTACCGGGCGTCGTAGTTCGTCACGGTGAAGACGAAGGCCCGACCGGCGGCGAGGGCGTGTAGGGTCTGTTCGCACGCGTGATCCCTGCTCACCCAAGAGCGCTCAGGCTCAGATGAAGTACTTGGTCAAGCAGCTCAAAGGCGCTGGTGCTACTCAGCAGGCTTGGTTTCGGCCGGGGCCCGGATGGCAGCGGCCATCTGCTCGGCCACGTCCGCGCGCACCATACCCAGGTGCACGTATGCCTTTCCGTTGTGGGTGACCATTGGGCGCACGCTGGCCCAGACGCTTTCGGGGAAGCCGAGGCCCGCCAGGGCTTCGCGGATGGCATCCGCCGCTTTGGTGGCCGCATTACTGCCGCAGCGGTACGTCTGCATGTCCATCGTCATTGGTGAGCCCCAGAGGCGTGGTCGCGGACGTTTGTGGCGTGCTTGGCGGCCTGCGTGATCTGCCCGAGTTCCTTGGCCGCCATCAGGTGCTGCCACTCGGACTGGCACGTCGTGCAGTCCCGGACCGGGGCGCAGTCCAGCAACCAGGCGTTGAAACCGATGGGGAGCTCTACGGATCGTTCCTGGGTGGTCTTGTGTCTCGTGGCCATGACCAGCAGCTTCGGACTGTGAAGGCCCCGGTGCCTACGGCATTGCACGCAATTGCAGGGCAGTTCATCCGAGCGTGTCCATGACCGCCATGATCATCGAGCGGGCTTTCGCTCCGTACGCCGCATGGTTGGCCAGTTCGGCGAACGTCTCGGCGTACATGGTGACTTCGCGGGGCTGCGTGATGGTGAGGTAGCCGGAGACCAGCTCGACGTTGACCTGAGCCGTGTCAAAGATCCAAAATCCTTCCACCGGCATCCGTGACCGGTCAAGGCACGTGCGCACAACACCCAGGCTGACGTTGGGCAGAGCAGCGACCCTGAGTAGGTGCTCAAGCTGTTCGACCTGCGTGTCGGGCGCGCCCAGCGCGTTCCGCAGTACCGGCTCCTCGATCAGGAACGCGAAGCGTCGGTGCCCGTCGTACAGCACCCGCTGTCGCTCCATCCGTGCGGCCACCGCGTCAGCGACGTCGTCGACTTGGACGCGCCGCCGCTGGACGCCTTGCAGAACGTCCTCTGTATAGCTGTACGTCTGGATCAGTCCGGGAATGAGGCCTGGCGAGTAGGAACGGAACCAGCGTGTTCGCTCGTACAGCGGCAAGCGGGCCTGCTGCGCCTGTCGGAGCCCCGCGCGCTCCATCCGACGCCATTCCACCCACATACCTTCCACGGCCCGCAAAGAAGCGACCAGGTCCTCTGTCTGGTCGTCCGCGCCGCAGGCATGGCACCACGCCCTGATGTCGTCGGTGGACGGGGAGGTCTTGGCGGTCGCTATCCGCGACACCTTCGACGGGTGCCACCCGCACGCCTGGGCGAGCCGCTTGCCGTCGAGCCCGGCGTCCTTGGAGATCTCCCGGAGACGATCGGCGAGGACTTGCCGGGCGGCTTGAACACTCGATGAAGCGGGCATGGCGTGGGCCGGTCAGACCGGCTTGTACTCCTCGTGCGACGTCGCGCGTTCCCACACCGTCTCGAATGCGGTGCTGACCATGTCCACGACCGCCGGCTCGGTGCGCCACTCACGGTCAACTACTTCTCCGACTCCGGAGAAGTAGGTGAACAGCACCGAGGAGTTGTCGAACATCCACAGGTCGGTCCCCGGGAGCGGGATGTCCGCCGCCCCGCGCCGAGGCAGCCAGCGGACCAACTCCCCGGCAGCAACATTCGGGAACGTCACGTCGTACTCGTACTTGATGTAGTCCGTCACTGGCTCCGAGACGATCCGAGCGCGGCGCAGCGTGACTCCGCGGCCCTTCATCTCAGCCACCACGTCAAGGAAGGGACGCCACCACGTCGACCGGTCGGCGGTGGGGTCGAGGCGCTTGCCGTTCTGCCATGCGATGAACTCGGGGTCGCTGGGCTGGTAGGCGTCGCGCATTTCGAGGTGAACGGCTGAGTGCTTGGCTCCGGCCAGGCCTTCAAGGACGGGGTTCGTCACCGGCGTTGTCCTCCGGGCGCGGGATGTACTGCAACATGACCTCGGGCAGGCGGATGATCGTCTCGTGGTCCGGCACCTCCGTGGAGTGTCCGGGGATGGAACCGATCTCCTGGCACGCCTTCACGTCCTCTTCCGTGGCCTTGTACGACTGGATCAGCAGGTCCCCTGTGTCCTCGTCCAGCCAGATCGTCGGCGAGTCCGTGTCGGGCGTGTTCGGGATGATCCCGAGAAAACGTAGCCGCATACCTACTCCGTCCGTCGATGCGGTTGCAGCCGATTGCACGACAATCCCTCTCTCGACGGAGAGCGTCAAGACGGCATTGCGACCAAGATCTCCCCCCTGCGGGCGACGACAGACCGTTCAACGGGACGCCGTCGAGAACGTCGGCCTCGCTGACGTTTTGACCCCAAAACTGTCGGCCTGGCTGACATCTGGTCGGCGATGTGACTACTCAGGAGGTACACATCTCAGGCGTTGTGTACCTCCTGGGGTGACAGATCGTCAGATGTGCAGGCCGCTGACCAGTGTGTTCTTGATCTGCGTAAGTATTAAGGTGGTTGAGGTCGACCCGCAGGCGCCGGCCGGACCCCTTGTGGCTGAGGCGGCTTCGCGTGCGGGCCCCTGGGCCCGCGCAGACCATGGGCGGCACCAGCGGCTCTGAGTCTCGGGCGGTACCGACCATGACGAACAAGCACCAGCAGACGGAGGCGGCCTCCGTGGGGAGTTCCGCCGCCCGCCGTAATTCACGCTTTCCGACACCCGGGGTGCCGTTCTGTGGCTTTAGCTGGTGGTGGCGAGGTTGGCGATCTGGGCGGCGAACCGGGTGCGTCGTTGTTCGGTGAAGTGTTCTGGTTCAGCGGCTTTGATCTTCGGAATCGGCATGACGGGGGATGAGATCGCGCCGTCGGTGAGGAGGGGGTGGAGCTGGTAGAGGCCGTCTTTGAGGCTCCAGGCGAGTCCGCAGTCGCGGAGTTGTTTGAAGCCGCGGTTTACGGTCGGTTTGCTGGCGCCGAGTTCGGCGCACATTTCGTTCTGGCTGATGGCGGCGGTGCCGGTGTCCGGGTCACTGAGGTACAGAAGGTGGTCCAGGACGCGACGGCCGGCTGTGGAGACGTCGACCAGGGCCAGGAGGCGCAGGGCGTCACGGGAGATCGTGACAGGGGCCTCTGTGGGAGGACTGGGGACGTAAGAGCTGCTCACGGATCCTCACCGCTTCCGATCAGGTCGATGCTGCAACGAGGATATGTCGCACGTGGTCATGCACTCGCCTTGCGGGTGGGCCGACGCTGTCGAAGCGGGACGACTCTCTCCTTGCGGCGGGCTTTATCGGCGGCCTTCTTCTCGTCCTGCCGTGCCTGGCGCCACTCGCTGGGGTAGTCGGGGTGCGGGATGACGCAGGCTGGGCCCGGGGCGCTGTTCCAGAGTGTCTGCCATCTTTCCTGCTCACCGGAGGTGCCAGCCACCGTCAACCACGGGTTCAACTGGAGGATGCCGCGCTTGGCTGTGCGCATCCAGCCGATGTGTGTGAAGAACTGGCTGGCCTCGTTCACGGATGCAGCAGACAGTTTGCACCGGGCCTGAAGGTCGCGCTGGTTGGTCTTCACGAAGCCGCGAGCGGCGACGCGGATCTGATCGTCGGTACGGTTGGCGTTCTGCAGCGCCACGAGCTTGCACCAGACCTGGAACCAACTCCCGGGCATCTTGAGGCTGCCGAGCACGTCCATCAGCAGACGGGCGTCCAGCACGTAACCACTGCACTCTGCGCTCGCGGCGAACTCACGACCCTTGATCTTCTCCACGCCCAGAATCAAGCCGCCCTTGCCGTCAGCCCGCGCGACGACTCGCTCGCCGGGGCGGACGATCGGCAGCTGTTCCATCAGCACAGTCCTTCAGTGGTGATCAACGTTTGGAGCAAGGTAGCACCAGGTAAACCGGCTTGTTCTGGAGAAGCAGAACAAGCACGGCCTCCCAAGTATCTGACGGTCCGTCAGGTGCCGAGTGGCTTTGTTCTAGGTTTCCAGAACACTCAGGGACCGTTTGTTCTGGAAATCTAGAACAAACGACTTCGTAACGCTGCAGGTCAGAGGTGGTTTCCGCGCGGAACGCTCTTACTGGCTCTAACAAAAGCGGCTGATCATGAGTCTGTCGGCCTCTCTGCTCGTAGGTGTGGGTATGGGAAACCGTCAGTCGCGGCCGTGGATC
>NZ_JAGMUF010000095.1:0-991 GCF_019049125.1 Streptomyces sp. AC602_WCS936
GGTGGCGAAGAGGTGCATGAGGTCGGCGGCCAGTTCGCCCATGGCCGTCATGTACTCCTGCCATACCTTCCGGAACTCCGGCGGATTCTCCGGCCAGATGTTCTTGTGGGTCCAGCTGGCCCACTCGTTGCCGAGCTTGTGGCGCTCCTCGTCCGCCAGCTCGCCCGTCACATGGGCGGCGAACGTCTCGCACAGGTCCGGGGGAGTCTTCTGGTCGAGACTGCGTGCGAGGGTGCCGCCCGCCCTGCGGTACCCGGACACACCCGGACGGGACGCGACGAGGTCCTTTTCCGGTTCCGGCAGCTTGAAGAACCCGTTGGTCACCGTGAACATGCGGTCCGTGAGGTCTTTCGGTACTTCATGGCCGACGATGATGAAGAAACCGGACCTGCCCAAAGCTGTTCCGATTGCCTTGGCGATTTCTGCGCGCTTTCCCGGGTCTTTTCGGGCGGAAAGATCGATGACCGGAACATAGTCATCGGTCATCATGACGGTGGGCTGATCGCTGCTCACGGCTTTCCCTCTCTCCCCGAAGTGCTTCGGGGATCTGCTGGGCGGTGAGTGTCCGCGGATAATTCGTCCTGTTCAGCGGCGTCTCGCCCTGACACTAGGTGTGCCGGAAGGGCGGTTTCCATGCTTCATGACGGAATCTGTCAACTCACCGAATCAAGCGCGTATCGCTTGGCTTTCCCTTTTCCGTGGAACGGCCGATCCACCGTCGGGCGCCGGGCGAGGGGAGGCGCGCCGGCGGTGGATCGGCCGGGTCGGGAACCCGGACGTCCCGCTACGAGGCGGCGCCGGTGAACAGTTTCTCTATCTTGCGCGACATCCACTCCCCGGCGATCACGCCGTTGCCGGACCCCCCGTCGGCACCCGGCGACCCTCCGTCGCCCCGCATGGGTTCGATGAGGGCGTCGTGGTTGGGGAGGTAGAAGTAGGGGATGGTGAGGCGGGAGTTGGTGTCGTCGGGGTGGGGGGTGGCGACGCGGTG
>NZ_JAGMUF010000096.1:0-5700 GCF_019049125.1 Streptomyces sp. AC602_WCS936
GCCCAACGCGGGCTGGGGCGCCGCCCCACCCCCCGGGGGCCCCGGAGGCGGCTACGGCGGTGGCTACGGCGGTTACGGCCCCCCTGGTGGCCACGGCGGTTGGGGAGGCGGATGGGGCGGTCCCCCGCCCGCGGCCAAGCCCGGTGTGATCCCGCTCCGTCCGCTGGGCGTCGGCGAGATCCTCGACGGCGCCGTCTCCACCATGCGCACCTACTGGCGCACGGTCCTCGGCATCTCGCTGACCGTCGCGGTCTTCACGGAGATCATCGTCGTGCTGCTCCAGGGCCTCGTCCTGGACGACGTCGGCTCGGAGGCCCTCAACGACCCCGACGCCACACTGAGCGAACTCGGCGACGCCATGGCCGACACCACGATCAACTCGGGTGTCATCTTCCTGATCTCCCTGATCGGCACCGTCCTGGCCACCGCTCTGCTGACGACCGTCACCAGCCGCGCCGTACTCGGCAGGAAGGTGACCATAGGCGAGGCCTGGCGGGACGCCCGCCCGCAAGTTCTGAGGCTGTTCGGCCTGATCGTCCTGCTTCTGCTGATCGTCGCCGGCATCGTCACGGTCGGCATGGCCCCGGGCCTCGTGGTCGCGGCCGCGGGCGCCGGCGGGGCCGGCCTGGCCCTGACCATCCTGGGCTTCCTGGCGAGCGGTGTCGTCGCGGTGTGGCTCATGGTCCGCTTCTCGCTGGCGTCCCCGGCGCTGATGCTGGAGAAGCAGGGCATCAAGAAGGCCATGAGCCGTTCCACCAAGCTGGTGCGCGGCTCCTGGTGGCGGGTCTTCGGCATCCAGCTGCTCGCGACGATCATCGCGAACGTCGTCGCGTCGATCATCGTGATCCCGTTCGCCTTCCTGGCCGCGGCCCTCAGCGGTGACGGCGTCGGCGGCTTCCTCGAAGGCACCGGGAGCCTCGGCTGGACCTTCCTCATCGTCAGCGGGATCGGCTCCGTGATCGGCTCGATGATCACCTTCCCGATCACGGCGGGCGTCGCCGTGCTGCTCTACATCGACCAGCGGATCCGCCGCGAGGCCCTCGACCTCGAGCTGGCCCGCGCCGCCGGAGCCCAGGGCCCCGGCGCTCCCGGCGCCAACCCGGGGAGCTGATGCGGTGAGCCGGGCGGGGGGAGTTGTCACGGAGGTGCTGTCACGCACCGCCGCACGGACGGTGTCGCACGCCGGCGACCGCCCCGTGCTGTCGCTGCCGCACTCCGGCGACGAACCGCCGGTGACCATCCCGCGCGACCCCGCGCGGGAGGCCGCACGGCGGGAGCTGTCCAAGCGGATGTACCACGAGAACGACCCCAGCTGGTTCCAGCGGGCCCTGAACGCCTTCTGGGACTGGGTCGGCGAGCTGTTCGGTCGCGCCTCCTCCGCGACACCCGGGGGAACGCTCGGCCTGGTCGTCGTCATCGTGGCGGTCCTGGCCGTACTCGGCGCCCTCTGGTGGCGCCTGGGCACCCCCCGCCGCTCGCCGGCCTCCGCCCCCGCCCTGTTCGACGACCGCCCCCGCAGCGCCGCCGACCACCGGGCCGCAGCCGACGCCCACGCCGCCCAGGGCCACTGGAACCAGGCCGTCCAGGAACGCATGCGGGCCATCGTGCGTGCCCTGGAGGAACGCGCCCTCCTCGACGCCCGCCCCGGCCGCACCGCCGACGAGGCCGCCCGCGAGGCGGGCCGCGCCCTGCCCGACCACGGCGGGCGGCTGCGCGCCGCCGCCCGGGACTTCGACGACGTCACGTACGGCGGACGCCCCGGCACCGAGCAGTCGTACCGGCGCCTCACCGAACTCGACCGCGACCTGGAACGCAGCAAGCCGCAACTGGCGACCAGCACGGCCGGCGACGCGGACCGCGACACCCGCCCGGGAGCCGCCGAATGACCACCGAGGCCACGCTCCCCACCACCTCGGCCTCGCCCAGCGCCCGCCAGGTGTGGACCCGCGCCCGGGGCATCGCCCTCGCGCTCGTCGTCCTGCTCGCCGGCGCCGTCGCGATCGCCGTCGTCCGCTCCGACGCCCGGCACGGCCAACTCGACCCGCGCTCCGTCGACCCCTACGGCAGCCGGGCCGTCGCCGAACTCCTCGCCGACCGGGGCGTGTCCACCCGCGTGGTCACCACCCTGGACGACGCCCGCGCCGCCGCCGGCCCCGACACCACTCTCCTGGTCGCCGTCCCCGACCTCCTGACCGAACGCCAGCAGACACAGCTGCACGCCGCCACCGAAGGGTCCGGCGGCCGCACCCTCCTCGTGGCCCCCGGCGGCCCCGCCGTCGAACGCCTCGCCCCCGGCGTCACCGCCGACCCCGCGCTCAGCTTCGACTCGACGCTGGCCCCCGCCTGCGACCTGCCCGCCGCCCGCCGCGCGGGCACCGCCGACACGGGCGGCATCCGCTACAGCAGCAGCCACATCGAGGCCGACGCCTGCTACCCCAGCCGACGCCTGGCCACCCTGCTCCGCATCCCCGACGCAGCCGGTGAGCCGGCCCGGGAGGGCACCCCCGGCGACACCGTCGTCCTCGGCGCCCCCGACATCCTCTACAACAACCACCTCGACGAGCACGGCAACGCCTCGCTCGCCCTGCAACTCCTCGGCTCCCGCGACCACCTGGTCTGGTACCTCCCCTCGGTCTCCGACACCACAGCACCGGACGACGAACGCAGCTTCTTCGACCTGCTCCCCTCCGGCTGGCTCTGGGGCACCCTGCAACTCTTCATCGCCGCGGCCCTCGCGGCCCTGTGGCGGGCACGCCGGCTCGGCCCCCTGGTGCCCGAAAAACTCCCCGTGGCGATCCGCGCCTCCGAAACCGCCGAAGGCCGCGCCCGCCTCTACCGCAAGGCGAACGCCCGCGACCGCGCGGCCACCGCTCTTCGCTCCGCCACCCGCACCCGCCTCGCCCCCCTCGTAGGCACCCCCGTCGCCCAGGCGCACACGCCCGAGGCCCTGCTCCCCGCCCTGTCCGCCCACCTCCGCGGCGAACACGGCGACGGACAGTCCCTGCACACTCTCCTCTTCGGCCCGCCGCCCGGCGACGACGCGGCCCTCATCGCCCTCGCCGACCAACTCGACGCCCTCGAAAGAGAGGTACGCCGTCCATGATGGACCCGACCACTGACAACGCCGGGCAGACCGGGGACGCGGGCAACGCCCGTGCCGCCCTGGAGGCCCTGCGCGCCGAGATCGCCAAGGCCGTGGTCGGCCAGGACGCCGCCGTCACCGGCCTCGTCGTGGCACTCCTGTGCCGCGGCCACGTCCTCCTCGAAGGCGTCCCCGGCGTCGCCAAGACCCTCCTCGTCCGCGCCCTGGCCGCCGCGACGGAACTGGACACCAAACGCGTCCAGTTCACCCCGGACCTCATGCCGAGCGACGTGACCGGCTCCCTGGTCTACGACGCCCGCACCGCCGAGTTCTCCTTCCAGCCCGGCCCGGTCTTCACCAACCTCCTCCTCGCCGACGAGATCAACCGCACGCCCCCCAAGACCCAGTCGTCCCTCCTCGAAGCCATGGAGGAACGTCAGGTCACCGTCGACGGCACCCCCCGACTCCTCCCGGAACCCTTCCTGGTCGCCGCGACCCAGAACCCGGTCGAGTACGAGGGCACCTACCCCCTCCCGGAAGCCCAGCTGGACCGCTTCCTCCTCAAGCTCACCGTCCCCCTCCCCTCCCGCCAGGACGAGATCGACGTCCTCACCCGCCACGCCTCCGGCTTCAACCCGCGCGACCTGCGCGCCGCCGGCGTACGCCCCGTCGCGAACGCCGCCGACCTGGACGCCGCCCGCGCGGAGGTCGCCAAGACGTCCGTCTCCCCGGAGATCACGGCCTACGTAGTCGACATCTGCCGGGCCACCCGCGAGTCGCCGTCCCTCACCCTCGGCGTCTCCCCGCGCGGAGCCACGGCACTGCTGTCCACGGCCCGCGCGTGGGCATGGCTCACGGGGCGCGACTACGTCACCCCCGACGACGTGAAGGCCCTGGCCCTCCCCACTCTCCGCCATCGCGTCCAGCTCCGCCCGGAGGCCGAGATGGAGGGCGTGACCACGGACTCCGTGATCAACGCGATCCTCGCCCACGTCCCCGTCCCCCGCTGATGGCACTCACCGGACGCGCCGCGCTCCTCGCGGCCCTGGGCTCGCTCCCGGTCGGCATCTGGGACCCGAGCTGGACCGGCGTCGTCGCCGTCAACGGCCCGCTCGCCGTCGCCTGCGCCTGCGACTTCGCCCTGGCCGCCCCCGTACGACGCCTGCGCCTGACCCGTTCCGGCGACACCTCGACGCGACTGGGCGACACCGCCGACGTCACCCTGACGGTCACCAACCCGTCCAACCGCCCGCTCCGGGCCCACCTGCGAGACGCCTGGCCGCCCAGCAGCTGGCAGCGGGGCACGGAGACGGCGGTCTCCCGTCACCGCGTGACGGTGCCCGCCGGTGAACGCCGCCGCGTCACCACCCGCCTGCGCCCGACCCGCCGAGGCGACCGCCAGGCCGACCGGGTCACCATCCGCTCTTCCGGCCCCCTGGGCCTCTTCACCCGCCAGGGCACTCACCGGGTCCCCTGGACGGTGCGTGTCCTTCCCCCCTTCACCAGCCGCAAGCACCTCCCCTCCAAGCTCTCCCGCCTGCGGGAACTCGACGGCCGCACCAGCGTGCTCACTCGTGGAGAGGGAACGGAGTTCGACAGCCTGCGCGAGTACGTCCCCGGAGACGACACCCGTTCCATCGACTGGCGCGCCACTGCCCGCCAGTCCGCCGTCGCCGTACGCACCTGGCGCCCCGAGCGTGACCGGCACATCCTGCTCGTCCTCGACACCGGTCGCACCTCGGCCGGCCGCGTCGGCGACGCCCCGCGCCTCGACGCGTCCATGGACGCCGCTCTGCTCCTGGCCGCCCTGGCCTCCCGCGCCGGCGACCGCGTCGACCTCCTCGCATACGACCGTCGGGTACGCGCCCTCGTCCAGGGCCGCACGGCGGGCGACGTACTCCCTTCCCTGGTCAACACGATGGCCACTCTGGAACCGGAGCTCGTGGAGACCGACGCACGCGGCCTCACCGCCACCGCGCTCCGGTCGGCTCCCCGCCGCTCCCTGATCGTCCTGCTCACCACCCTCGACGCGGCCCCGATCGAAGAGGGCCTGCTCCCCGTCCTGCCGCAACTCACCCAGCGCCACACCGTCCTCGTGGCGTCGGTGGCCGATCCGCACATCTCCCGGATGGCCAAGGCCCGTGGGAGCACGGACGCCGTCTATGAAGCAGCGGCGGCCGCGCAGGCTCAGGCAGAGCGGGACCGCACCGCGGAGCAGCTCCGCCGGCACGGAGTCTCGGTCGTCGACGCGACCCCTGACGAACTCGCCCCGGCCCTGGCCGACGCCTATCTGGAGCTCAAGGCGGCGGGACGCCTGTAACGGCGGAACGGCGGGGCTCTCCTGCCCCGCCACCCCAGCGGTTCTTACCCCTGAAACGCAGAAAGCCCCGCACCGTTCCCGGTGCGGGGCTTTCTCGCAATAATTGTTCGGCGGCGTCCTACTCTCCCACAGGGTCCCCCCTGCAGTACCATCGGCGCTGTAAGGCTTAGCTTCCGGGTTCGGAATGTAACCGGGCGTTGCCCCTACGCTATGACCACCGAAACACTATGAAACTGTCAACCGCACCACGCCCGTAAACGAGCATGGGGTTGTTCGTGGTTTCAGAACCAACACAGTG
>NZ_JAGMUF010000097.1:0-232 GCF_019049125.1 Streptomyces sp. AC602_WCS936
TCGGTGCCCTGGATCTGGGCGCAGAGGAGGTCGACGGCGGCGCGTCCCATGGCCTCGATGGGCTGGCGGACGGTGGTGAGCGGGGGTTCGGTGCAGGTCATGAAGGCGGAGTCGTCGTAGCCGACGACGGAGATGTCGTGGGGGACGGCCAGTCCGCGGCGGCGGGCGGCGCGTACGGCGCCGAGGGCGAGGGGGTCGCTGGCGCAGATGATGCCGGTGACGCCGCGGTCGA
>NZ_JAGMUF010000098.1:0-404 GCF_019049125.1 Streptomyces sp. AC602_WCS936
CGGTACGCCGGGACGCGGGCGCCGCCGGAGGCTGTCCCTGCGGCCTGCCACTCCCGAAGGGCTCCCCGGCAGGAGAGCGCGGCCACGACTCCGACCCGACGCCCGCCCGCGGGGCCTCGCCACCGGCACCGGGACCGGCGGACGGAGACATGGCGGTACGCCGGGACGCGGGCGCCGCCGGAGGCTGTGCCTGCGGCCTGCCACTCCCGAAGGGCTCCCCGGCAGGAGAGCGCGGCCACGACTCCGACCCGGCGGCCGCCCGCGGGGCCTCGCCACCGGCACCGGGACCGACGGACGGAGACATGGCGGTACGCCGGGACGCGGGCGCCGCCGGAGGCTGTCCCTGCGGCCTGCCACTCCCGAAGGGCTCCCCGGCAGGAGAGCGCGGCCACGACTCCGACCCG
>NZ_JAGMUF010000099.1:0-888 GCF_019049125.1 Streptomyces sp. AC602_WCS936
GGCCCCTTCGGGCTGCGCCCGAAGCAGCGACCCCGGGGGGCTGCGCCCCCCGGCCGCTCCCGCTCCGCGGGAGCGAAGGCGCTCGCTCCGCTCCCGCCTGGCTCCGTGCTGCGCACGGGGCCAGTGAACACCTGCGCTGCGCGCGGGTGTTCCGTTCACTCGGAGCGTGAACGGAACGTGGCTCACTGCACTCCCCTCTCGTTGAGCGGGGAGTGCAGTCTTGTTGAGACTCTCGTACTTCGGAAGCAGCACGCCCCCGCAATTGCGGGGGCGTGGGTCGGCTCGGCCTTCGGCCAGCTGGTGGCCTCCGCTGCGCTCCAGCCACCGGTGACTCTCCGCGTCATTACGTGCCACGCTTCGCGCGGCCCGATTGCGGGGCTGGCGGCCAGGGCGAGGCTGAGAGGGGGCCTGACTGTCCGTCAGAATTGCACACTGGTCTTACAGGCCTGCTGTGCAGAGCCGGCCATGTGTGCTTCAAAACATAATGCGGATGAGCCCTGGTAAAGATCACGGCTCCCGGAACGGGAGCTCCGCACCGCTGTCACAGGACCAGTGGAGCAGCATGTCACCGGCTTGCGTCCAGCGCAGCATACAGAGTAGGCCCGAGCAGACCGTGTCCGGTACCTCCCGGACGGGTGAAGCAGAAGAACCGGCCGTCAACACCATGGCTTGGCTTCCCTCGATCCGGTGATTGGGGAAGGTCGCCAACCCACTGCCGCCAGTTGTGGCTGACGCGAAGCACGAGTCATGTGAACCAGGGTCGGGGTACCCACGGACCTCTAGTTACATATAAGAGGTCCTAACAAAGGCGTTGGACGTGGCGGTGGGTGATCAGGCAGATGGCGAGGCTGAGGAAGGCTTCGTGGATGTCGTCGCGTCGTTCCCAGC
>NZ_JAGMUF010000100.1:0-228 GCF_019049125.1 Streptomyces sp. AC602_WCS936
GGTGCTCCTGGAGAGCGTCTCCGCCAAGACCGGCTACCCCGCCGACATGCTCGAGACCACCATGGACATCGAAGCCGACCTCGGCATCGACTCCATCAAACGCGTCGAGATCATGGGCACCCTCCGCGACCGCTTCCCCGGCTCCGCCGACGCCGCACCCGAACAACTCGCCGAACTACGCACCCTCGACGACATCATCACCTTCATCACCGACGCCGCCGGCACCAC
>NZ_JAGMUF010000101.1:0-230 GCF_019049125.1 Streptomyces sp. AC602_WCS936
AACCGGAACCTGTCGGCCGGGCTGCCGCGCCGGTCGGACGAGGTCGAGGAGTGGATGGCCGCGCTGAAGGGCTGACACGACCGGCACACGACCGACGGCCGGGCACCGCGAAGGTGCCCGGCCGTCGGCGTGCCGACGGGGTCACACCGCCACCAGCGGTGTGTCCTCCCGCCACTTGAGGATCTTGTCGAAGCTCACCACGGACCCGGACCGCCCCGGCGTGCCACCGA
>NZ_JAGMUF010000010.1:0-29647 GCF_019049125.1 Streptomyces sp. AC602_WCS936
GCCGCGCCCGCCGCGCCCGCCGCGCCGGTGGCACCAGGACCACCCGGAGCGCCGGGACCGCCGACCACCACGGCCGGGACGCCGTCCACGCGGGCCGGCGCGACCGGACCGGCGACCGAACCGGCGACCGGACCGGCGACCGGCGAGCCGGCCGCGCTGTGCGTGGCGGCCTGCGCGTCGGGGGAGCCGGTGGCCCGCTCCCAGACGGCCGGGTCCCCGGCGACCAGCGCGGTGTACGCCGTCTCTGGCCCCCGCGCCACGGCCAGGCGCGGCCACAGGGCCCGCACCGCCTCGCGGGTGGCGACGGGACGCAGGCCGTAGGTCTGGGCGAGGTAGTCCAGGGCGTGGGGTTCGAGGGCCATGCCGGCGTCGGCCAGGACCGGCCAGCCGGCCGACAGGGTGCGCCCGGGACGCAGCCCGCGATCGGCCCAGCGGGCGCGGCGCCGGGCGAACCCGTCCAGGAAGCCGTTGGCGAAGGCGTAGTCGGACTGCCCCTGGTTGCCGACCAGTGCGGCCAGCGAGGAGCACAGCAGGAAGAAGTCCAGCGGATGCCCGGCGAGCGCGGCGTCGAGGTGGAGCGCGCCGAGCACCTTGCCCCGGCACACCTCCTCGACGGCCCGGGCGCTCTTGCCGCGCAGGAAACCGTCGCGCAGCACGCCGGCGGTGTGGACGACGCCGCGCAGCCGGATGCCGGCGTCGTCCAGCCAGGCGGCGAGCGCGGCGACCTGCGCGGCGTCGGCGATGTCGCAGCGCCGGTAGTGCACGGTGGCGTCGGGTCCCGCGGCGCGGCGCAGTTCCTGGAGCGCGTCCTCGTCGGCGGCCGAGCGGCCGACCAGGACGACGCCCGCCGCCGGCCGGCGGCGCAGGACGTCGGCGGCGATGTGGCGGCCGAGCCCGCCGAGCCCGCCGGTGATCAGGTAGCTTCCGCCGTCGGCGAGGAGCGCGCCGGCGTCGCCGGTGCCGGCCTCGTCCGCCGGTTCGGCGTACAGCACCGCGGTGTGGCGGCCGTCGGGGGCGAGCCGTACCCAGTCCGCATCGTCCCGGCGGGCCTCGGCGAGCAGTTCGGCGGCGCTGACCCGGTCGGTGTCCACTCCGGCCAGGCGCACGGTGAAGCGTCCGGTCTCACCCGTGACGGTGCGGACCAGGCTGCGCAGCGCGTGGGCGACGGGCGCGGGCTCGGGGTCGTCCGCGGGCCAGGCGGTCACCAGCAGCACCCGGGCGCCGTCCAGCGCGCGGCTGCGGACGAGCGCCCGCAGCACGCCGAACACCGTGCCGAGGGTGTCCTCGGCGAACGGTGTCCACCGCCGCGCGGTCTCCCGGAGGGTCAGCGGCTCGGTGCCGAGGGCGGAGCCGCCGGTGCCGGTCAGGTCGACGAGGACGGTGGCCGGGGTGCCGGTGGTGCCGGCGGTGTCGGCGAGCACGGTCTCGTCGGCGGCCCGCCCGGGCGCGAGGACCGCGGCGGCGCTCGCCCGCAGGCCCGCGGCGACCGCGCCGTCCCCGATCACCCACAGCGGCCCGTGCGGTGCGCCGGGATCGGGGTCGCCGACGGGGGCCGGCCGCCAGCCGAGCCGGTATCCGTGCACGTCGGCGGCTTCGGCGCCGTACTCATCGCCCGTTGAACGCACGGCCGGGCGGGCGGCCCCGGTGGCGCGGACCGCACCGGTGCCGTCGGCGGGCTCGTCGACGCGGACGCGGAAGCCTTCCGCGAGGGCGACGACCGAGCCGCTCTCCGGGTCGATGAGGCGCAGGTCGAAGACGTGGAGGCGGGCCCGTTCGTCCTGCCGGACCCGTCGTGCGTGGACGTAGATCCGGCCGGTGACGGGTTCGTGGACGGTGAGCCGGTCGACGGCCAGCGGCCGCAGCCGGCGGCGGGGCGCGTCCTGGCCGCCGGCGAGCAGCAGCCGTGCGGCCGTCTGGCAGGCGCCGTCGAACAGGGCCGGGTGGAGCACATGGCGTCCGTCGGGGTCCTCGCCCTCGGGCAGCCGCAGTTCCGCGGTGACCTCCTCGCCGTGCACGACGGCTCGGCGCACGGTGCGGTAGAGGGGCCCGTACCGGAAACCGTGGGCGGCGAACGCGTCGTAGAAGGGACCGGGTTCGCCGTCGCCGAGGTGGGCGTCGAGGTCGTCGGGCCGGTAGACGAGCAGGGGCCGTACGGGTCCGGACGGGCTCTCGGCCGGTTCGGTGCGGCCCTGGGCGACGACGGTGTCGCCGACGGTCGTGCCGAAGCGCCTCGCTCCCCGCTCGTCGGGCTCGCCGAGTTCGGTGCGGACCTCCATGGGCGGCCCGGCGGCCGGCTGCGGCCAGAGCAGGTCGTGGATGACGGTGCGGTACGGGTTCTCGCCGGCGCTGAGCAGGGCTTCGTGGACGAGCTCGGGGTGGAACGCCCCGGGCAGCAGCGGCTGTCCGTCCACGACGTGGTCGGCGATCCAGCGGGAGGCGGCGCCGAGCCGGGCGGTGACCGTGCGCGAGGCGGGGCTGTGCACGATGTCGGTGAGCGGCATGGAGGACGTGGTGGCGTCCGGCGGCGCGCACCGCTCGCGGGTGAACGGCGTCACCGGCAGGGGCACGCGCCGTCCGCCGGCGGGCGCGGGACAGTCACCGTCGGTGACCCAGGCGCGGGCGGCCGGGTCGCCGCCGTCCTGCCCGGCGTCGGTGACCAGGGCCGGGTGGGCGGTGCCGTCGGCCAGCGCGAGCAGCGCGGCACGCAGCTCGGCGCCGTCGCGGGCGACGACGGCGGCCCGGTGGGCGAAGCGGTCCCGGCCGGTGTGCAGGGTGTACGCGATGTCCGGGAGGGCGAAGTCACCGGCGACCCGGGCGAGGTTGCGGGCGACGGTGCGCAGCCGGCCGGGGTCGGGGGCGGCGACCGGCACCAGCACGGCGGAGTCCGCCGTGCCCCCGGTGACCGCGGCGGGCTCCCCCTGGTGCTCCCCCGGGTACTCCTCCAGGACGACGTGGGCGTTGGCGCCGCCCGCGCCGAAGGAACTGACCGCCGCCCGGCGCGGCCCGTCCGGCACCGTCCACGGCTCGGCGGCGGTCTGGACCCGCAGCGCGGTGCCCTCCAGGCCCAGCTTGGGGTTGGGCCGCTCGGCGTGCAGCGTGGGCACCAGGCGCCGGTGCCGCAGCTGGAGGATGGCCTTGGTGAGTCCGGCGATGCCGGCGGCGGCCTCGCCGTGGCCGATGTTGGACTTGACCGAGCCGACCCGGACCGGGCCGACGCGGCCCGCCTCCTCGAAGGCGAGGGCGAGGGCGCGCAGTTCGACCGGGTCGCCGAGTTCGGTACCGGTGCCGTGCGCCTCCACGTATCCGACGGTCCACGGGTCGGTTCCGGCGCGCCGCAGGGTCGCCTCGATCAGCGCGGCCTGGGCGCGCGGGTTGGGAACGGTGTAACCGCCCGTGCCGCCGCCGTGGTTGAGGCCGGTGGCCCGGATGACGGCGTGGACGGTGTCGCCGTCGGCGCGCGCCCGGTCCAGCCGCTTGAGTACGACCGCGCCCGCGCCCTCTCCGGGCACGAAGCCGTCGCCGCCGGCGCCGAAGGCCCGGGTGCGGTCGCCCCGTGAGGGCATGCCGAGCGCGCACAGGCCGGCGAAGCGGTCCGGGTGCAGGTAGAGGTTGACGCCACCGGCCAGGGCGAGGTCGGCCTCGTCGTCCAGCAGTGCCCGGCAGGCCAGGTGCAGGGCGGTCAGCGACGAGGAGCACATGGTGTCGACGGTGAGGCTGGGCCCGCTCAGGTCGAAGGCGTGCGAGACCCGGTTGGCGACCGAGGCGGCGGCCGTGACCGCGTACTCGGGGTTGTCGGCGCCCGCCGCGCGGGCGTCGCGCTGGGCGAGCAGGTGGCTGTTGGCCGTGACACCGGCGAACACGCCGACCCGAGGGCCGCCGCCGTGGCTGCCGGCCAGGGTGTGCCGGGCGTAGCCGGCGGTCTCGAAGGCCTCCCGTGCGACCTCCAGGAACAATCGTTCCTGCGGGTCCATGAGCGCGGCGTCGCGCGGACCGATCCGGAACATGGCCGGTTCGAAGGCGTCGATGCCGTCGAGGAAGCAGCCCCAGCGGGCGTATCCGCCGCCGCGGGTGCGCGCGGTGCGCCAGTCCCAGCGCTCGGCGGGCACCTCGCGCACGGGGGTGCGTCCGGAGGCGAGCAGGTCCCAGAAGGCGTCGATGTCCGCGGCGCCGGGGTAGCGGCCGGCCAGCCCGACGACGGCGACGGCTCCGGCGTCCGCGGTCGGCACCGGGCGCCAGGCCCGCGGCGGGGTGGCGGTCACCGCGGCGCGGGCGGCGGGTGCCGGGACGACGGCGGCGGGGGCCGCGGGGAACTCGGTGACGGTGGCCGGGTCGGGTCCGGTCGCGGGGGCGGCCGGCGGTGCTTCCCCTGGGGCCGCGACGTCACGGGTGGCCGGGAGCCGGCCCAGGTGCCGGGCGAGCGCACGGGGCGTGGGGTGCTCGAAGGGCAGCGTGGCGGGCACGTCCGCGGCGGGGAACAGCGCGCGCAGCCGCTCGCAGAACTCCTCGTGCAGCAGCGAGTCCACGCCCAGCTCGGGGAAGGCGGTGTCCGCGTCGAGCACGGCCGCGTCCCGCGCGGTCAGCTCGGCGACGAGCCGTACGAGCCGCGGTACGAGGTCCTCGCCGTCGCCACCGGGCCTGTCCGGCCCGGCGTCCGGCCCGGCCTCGGGCCCGCCCGGAGCCGACGGGACGGACCGGGACGCGAGCAGGCGGGCGAGGTCGTCCACCGTGCGGTGCTCGAACAGGGCGGTCGCCCCCACCGGACCGTAGCGGCGGGAGAGTTCCTCGACGAACTCCATGTTCAGCAGTGAGTCGATGCCCAGCTCCTGCCACGGAACCCAGACGGGCACCTCGGCCGTGGGGTCGCCGAGCAGTTCCCGGACGAGGCCGCGCAGTTCGTCGGCGACGGCCGCGACGGAGGACGGGGTGTCGCCGGCCGCCGGGGGGACGGGGGCGGCCGGGACGGCGGGCAGGGCGGCAGGAGTGCCGCCGTCGGCCCGGCCCACGTCGGACGCGTGCGGCAGACAGGTCAGCAGGGCCACGCAGCCCGGCGCCTCGCGCAGCATGTCCGTCGCGTGCAGCCGCCAGCCGCGGTCCGCGAGGAGCGCCCGCCAGCGGCCGATGTCGAGCAGCGGCCCGTGCGGCAGGCGCCACTGCTCGTCGACGTACCGCCACCAGCCGTCGGTCAGGCCGAAGGTGAGCGTGTAGACCGCGGCCGGCACGACCATCTCCACCAGCACCAGCCGGCCGCCGGGTGCGAGCAGCTGCCGTATGTGGTCCAGGGTGCGGGCCAGGTCGCGGGTGGCGTGCAGCACGTTGCTGGCCACGACGAGGTCGGCCGAGCCGTCCTCGAAGTCCTGGGCGGCCGGGTTCTTCTCGATGTCGAGCAGCCGGGGCACGATCCGGTCGCCGAAGCGTCGCCGTCCGTGCTGCAGGAAGGCCGGGGAGACGTCCGTGTAGACGTAGGAGAAGCCGGTGACGCCGCGGGCGTCCAGCGCGGCGAGGGCGGAAGCGGTGGTGCCGCCCACGCCGGCGCCGATCTCCACGATGCGGGCGCCGGGACCGGTGCCGGCCGCGGCCTGTGCCAGCGACGCGGCGGCCGCCCGGTTCACCGGGTCGAAGAGCTGGTTGCCGCTGTAGACGGCGCTGACCGCGCCGAGGTCGCCGCCGGGGAACAGCACGGCGGCGGGCGGCAGCTCCCCGCGCAGCACGGGTCCGTAGGCCTCGAGCGTCCGGTCCAGGAGGGCGACGTGGCCGTGCAGGTCGGGGTGGTCGGCGAGCAGTGCCGCGCGGGTGGCGGCCAGTTCCCCGGTGCTGGGCACCGGCTGCCCGGCGCGGTCGTGTTCGGCGAGGAGTTCGCGGACGGCGGCCAGCAGCCGCCGGTGCTCGGGGACGGCGCCGAGCAGACGAGCGGCGCCCTCGGCGTCGCCGCCGGGGCGGGCGGCGAGGGCGGGCGGGAGGCCCAGCTCGCTCATGCGGTGTGCGAGCACCGCGCGGGCGTAGCGGTCGAGCCGGTGCGCGGCGTCGTCGGGGCCGGGCGTCGCGGCGGGCCGTTCGGTGAGCGGGCGCAAGGGCTCGGGGTCGCCCGCGACGGCGACGGTGTGCGGATGGTTGCCGGACATGCCCGCTTCCAAGGCGGCCACACCCCTTTCCGGTGCGAAGTCGGTGAGGCCGGGGTACTCCCGCCGGACGCGGCCCGCGTAGCGCCGGGCCAGCCCGGTGGCGCGCCACAGCCCCCAGTCGAAGACACGGACGGCCGGCCCCGCGTCGTCGGCCGCGGCGGTGGCGTAGTGGCCGAGCCAGGCGTTGGCCGCCGCGTAGTTCAGGCCGCCGACGCTGCCGAAGAGTCCGGCGACGGAGGAGAACAGCACGAGGGCGGCGGGCCGGCCGGACGCGGAGGCGGCGAGCGCGCGGCGCAGGTGCGTCACGGCGGTCACCTTGGTCGCCAGCACCCGGTCGAGGTCGGCGTCGGTCAGCTCCTCCAGCCGGGCTGCGCTGACCGAGCCGACGCTGTGCACGACGCCGTCGAGACGCCCGTACAGCTCCCGGCACTCGGTGAGGAGGCGCGTCACGGCGGCCGGGTCGGTGACGTCGGCGCTGCGGTACCGCACCCGGCCGCCCAGCGCGGTGAGTTCGTCGAGCAGGGTGCGGGTGGCCTCGCCGGCGGGCGAGCGGCCGACCAGCAGCAGCCCGGCGCGGTACCGGCCGGCGAGGTGGCGGGCGACCTCGGCGCCGATGCCGCCCGCGCCGCCGAACAGCACGTAGGCGCCGCCGTGCGCGAAGCCGGTGCCGTCCGCGGCGGGGGCGGGGGCGGGCAGGTCGGTGTAGACCTGGCGGCTGCGCGCTCCGTCGCGCAGGGCGATCAGCGGGAGGGCGGCGCGGCCGGGTTCACAGAGCGCGGCGGCCACGTCCGCGGGTCCGGCGGCGGGGCCGAGGTCGACCGCGGCGGCGGACAGTGCGGCGCACTCGCGGGGCAGGGTGCGCAGCGCGCCGAGCAGCGCGCCCTGGAGGGCGGCGCCCGGGGCGGGGGTGCCGCCGTCGGGGGCGGCGAGCGCGGTGGTGACCAGGGTGACGGTGGCGGGGCGGGCCCGGGCTGCCAGTTCCCGGCCGACCGCCAGCAGAGTCCGCAGCCAGCCGCGCAGGGCGGCGACGCCGGCGGAGTCGTCGCTCCAGGCCGAGCCGTCGACGAGCAGCGCGACCCGTACCGGACCGGTCAGGCCGTGCAGCCGGTCGGCGAACTCCCGTCGGTCCAGCCCGTCCGGGCCCGCCGGGCAGCGCACGGCACCGGCCGGCGCGGCGGCGGCGAGGCGGGCGCTGTCCCGGTCGTGCACCAGGACGACGGGGCCCTCCGTCCCGTCGCCGCCGGCCGGTTCCGGCAGCCACTCGGGCACGAGCACCCGCACGCCGCCTCCGTCCTCCCCACCCGCCGCGACGCCGGCGACGACCGACTCCCGGACACCGCCCGGTGTACCGACGGCCGGTGCGCCACCGCCGGGCGTGCCGCCGCCGAGTGCGCCGGTGCTCGGTGTGCCACCGCCGGGTGTGCCGGTGCTCGGTGTGCCACCGCCGGGTGTGCCGACGGTCGGTGTGCCACCGCCGGATGTGCCGGCCATCGGTGCGCCACCGCCGGATGTGCCGACGGTCGGTGTGCCACCGCCGGATGTGCCGGCCATCGGTGCGCCACCGCCGGATGTGCCGACGGTCGAAGTACCCACGCTCGAAGTGCCGGTGCTCGGTGTGCCGCCGCCGAGTGCGCCGACGGTCGGTGTGCCACCGCCGGATGTGCCGGCCCTCGGTGCGCCACCGCCGGATGTGCCCGCGCTCGAAGTACCCACGCTCGAAGTGGGGCCCTCCCCTGCCCGGCCGCCCGCCCGGAAGCCGGGCCCGACGCCGTACACGGGCACGCTGCCCCGCGCGGCGGGGTCGGCGGCCCACGCGGTCGTCGGGGCGTCGGCCACCGGGGCGACGGGGGCGGCCGGGGGGTGCAGGCGCAGGCCGTTCACGGTCAGGACGACGGCGCCGTCGGGGGTGGTGGCCTCCAGGTCGACGACGGTCCGGGAGGGCCCGCCGCTGACGCGGTGCACGGTCAGCAGCGCCTCCTCCGGCACCTGGCCCGTCCACTCGATGCGGTCCAGCGCCGCGGCGACCCGGGGCCCGGTGCCCTCCAGCAGCGCGCAGGAGGTCTGCAGGGCCGCGTCCAGCCAGGCGATGCGGCAGGTGTGCGGTTCCTCGGCCAGCGGCGCGACGATGCGCGCGGTCACCCTCCCGCCCGTGCGGTGGACGTCGCGCAGCACGCGGTAGACGGGCCCGGTCTCGATGCCGTGGCGGGCCAGTACGGCGGGCAGGTCGACGGTCTCGGTGCGTCCGGCGGCCACGTCCACCGGGCGCGGCGGCCGCGCGGGCCGGGTGGCCGCGGCGGCGCGGGCACAGACCCGGCCGCCGTGCGCGACGGCGAGCAACCCTCCGTTCTCCTGGACCCGCCTCAGCCGTACGCTGCCGCCCTCCGCCACCGGTATCGGCGCGAGAAACCGCACGCCGCCGAGCGACACCGGCCCGCCGTCGGCGAGCACGTCGAGGAGGGCCGCCCCGGGGAGCACGGCGGTGCCGGCCACTCGGTGCGCGGCCAGGGGGTCCGTGCCCCGCACGGTGAGCGTGGGCTCGCCCGCGTCGACGGGCGGTGTGCCGGGCAGCCAGTACGGCCGCCCCTCGAACGGGTACGGCACCAGCGGCACCCGACGCGGCCTGCGGGGGCCGGTCCACAGCGCGGCCCAGTCGGCCGTGGACAGGACGCCGCCCGCGAGCCAGTCGGTGAGACGCGGGTCGGCGGGCGCGGGAACGTTCCGTCCGCCGGCCACGTCGCGGGCCAGGGCGGCGAGTTCGTCCGTGTCGCGTACGAGGAGCAGGGCGCGGTGGGCGAGTGCGCGCCGCCCCGACTGCAGGGTCCAGGCGAGGGCGTCCAGGGCGGGCGCACGGCCGGATTCGACGAGGTCGGCGAGTGCGGTGGCGAGACGGGCGAGCGCGCCGGGCGTCGCCGCGGACAGCGGCACGGCGAAGGGCGCGCCGGTGGGTGCGGCCGAGGAGCCAGGTGCCTCGGGCAGCGCGGGCGCCTCCTCGAGGATGACGTGGGCGTTGCTGCCGCCGAACCCGAACGCGCTGACCGCCGCCCGGCGCGGTGCGCCGCCCTCCGCCGCCGGCCACGGCACCGGCTGGGCGGCGACGGCGAGGGGCGTGCCGTCGATGGCGATGTGCGGGTTGAGCCGGGTGAAGCCGGGCGTGCCGGGGATCAGCCCGTGCCGCAGCGCCTGCACCGCCTTGACCACGCCGGCCAGACCGGACGCACCCTCGAGGTGGCCGATGTTGGCCTTCGCGGAGCCGACCCAGATCCGGCCGTCGGGTCCCGCGCCGTGGGCGGTCGCGCCCCGCGCGTCGTCGGCGAGGACCTCGTGGAAGGCGTCCAGTTCGATGGGATCGCCGAGCGGGGTGCCGGTGCCGTGGGCCTCCAGGTAGCCCAGGTCCGCGGGGCGCAGCCCGGCCCGGTCGAGCGCGGTGCGGATCAGGTCGCTCTGCGCCCGCGGGTTGGGCGCGGTGAGCGCGGCGGCGCGTCCGCCGTGGTTGACGGCGGACGCGCGGAGTACGGCGAGTACGGGGTCGCCGTCCGCGACGGCCCGGCGCAGTGGCTTCAGCACCAGCCAGCCGGCCCCCTCTCCTCGGACGAACCCGTCGGCGCCCTCGTCGAAGACCCGCAGCTCGCCCTGTGGCGACAGCATCCCGGCCTTGCGGTAGGCGCGGGCGTTGAAGGCGTTGCTGAGCACGTTGGCGGCGCCGGCGAGGGCGATCTCGCAGTCTCCGCGGCGCAGCGCGGCCTCGGCCAGGGACAGCGCGGTCAGGGCTCCCGAGCAGGCGGTGTCGACGGTGATGCTGGGGCCGGTGAAGTCGTAGAGGTGCGAGACCCGGTTGGCGAGGAAGGCGGGGAAGGTGCCCGTCGTCGCGTAGCCGTCGGCGGCGGTGTCCCGGGCGACGAGCTGCTCGCGGTAGTCGTAGCTGCACGCGGACGCGTACACGCCGACGGGCCGCCCGGCGAGGTCGTCGGGGTTGAGACCGGCGTGCTCCAGCGCGTGCCAGCTCAGCTCCAGCAGCGCCCGCTGCTGCGGGTCCATGGACGCCGCCTGGCGGGGAGTCACCTCGAAGAAGTCGGCGTCGAACAGGTCGACGCGGTCCAGCAGCCCGGCCCGGAACCCCTCGGGCACCTCGCCCGCGAGCCGTCCGCCCGGGACCTCCGTGATCAGGCACCGTCCTTCGGCGAGCAGTTCCCAGAACTCCTCGGCGTCGTCGGCGCCGGGGACACGGCACGCCATGCCGATGACGGCGACGACGTCTTCGTCCTGCCCCCGGTCCGGCCCCGGTTCCTGCCGCTGGTCCGGCTCCTGCCGAACGGCGGGAACGGCCTCCGCCCGGGCGGCTTCCGTCGGAACGGCCTCTGTCCGGGCGGGTTCCGGTCGTTCCTCGGCGGCACCGCCGGCGGTTTCGCCGGCACCGTCGGCCGTTTCGGCGGCCCCTTCCACGGCCGGCAGCTGTGCGGCCAGCGCCCGCAGGGTCGGGTGGCGCCAGACGGCCGTGGCGGGCAGTTCGACACCGAAGGCGGCACGGGCCTCGCGGATCAGCCGCAGGGCACGCGCGGAGTCCAGGCCCTGTTCGCCGAGAGGACGGTCGGGGTCGGCCTCGTGCCCGAGGACGCCGGCGGCCAGACCGGCGAGCCGGACCAGCACGGCCTCGCGGGTGTCCGAGGGACGAGTCTCCCCGTCGGCGTCGGCGTCGGCGGCCCCGGACACCGCCACCCGTCCCGCCCCGGCCAGCGCGTCCGCCACGGCGTCGAGGTAGGCGGCCGCGTCCTGGCCGTTGAGCAGGGTGTGGTCGAAGGCGAGCACCATGCGCCTGACGGGCGTGCCCGCCGTGTCCTCGACGCCGCCGAGGAAGAGGGTGGCGGCCGCGGGCGGCACCACGACGGGTACGGCGAGGGTGGGGCCCCGGTCGCCGAGGTGGGACAGGATGAGGGTGACGCCGCCGTCGGCCTGCGAGGTCCCGGCCAGGGCCTGCTCGACGACGTCGGCGTACCGCTCGTCGAAGCCGGCCGCGTCCAGGGTGTCGGCCTCGCGCACCACGGCGACGGTGAGGTCCCCGTCGGACGTGGCGCAGGCGATGCCCAGGTCGACGTGCTCGTATTCGCGCAGGGAGCGCTCGGTCAGCCGCCGGGAGCGCAGCCGGGGCGCACCGGCCGCGGTCCGCGCTGCGACGTGGGCGAAGGCCTGGAACACGGTGGAGAATCCCGGGTCCTGGTGGCCCCGCAGCGCCCCTTGGAGTACGTCCTCGGTGACGACGCGGGAGACCACGGCGGGCACGACCTGGTCCCGCGACGCCCGCAGCGCCCGGTTCAGTTCGACCTGCCGCGGCGACTGCTCGACGTCCACGAAACCGGCCCCGGCCCCGGCCCCGGGCTCGGGCCCGGCGTCCGTTCCCGCGACCGCCACGGCCGCCGGGCCCGGACCCGAGTCGGCGAGTTCCGCCCGGTAACGCTCCAGGTCGGCCGGCATGAGACTGGTGCCGGCCGCCGGTATGGACGGGAGGAGGGCCTCGTCGATGCCGAGCCGACGGGCGTGCGCGCGAGTGCGGGGCGGTATGCGCCGGGTCCCGGCGGGCGTCCGCCCGGGCACACCGCGGACGGACGCGCCGGGGGCTCCGCTGCCCCGGCGGTTCCGGTCCGGCTCTCCCGCACCCGCCGCACCGCCGGCCGCGCCCCTCGCCCCGCCTTCCTCCCGCCGCGCTCCCTGCTCGGTCTCCTCCCGCCCGGCGCTCCCGGCGCCGGTGCCCGCCGGGGCCCGTCCGGCGGGCACCAGCCGTGCCACCTCTCCCCCGATCGGCACGACGTCGCCCTCCGCCACCATCCACGCGTCCAGCACACCGGCGACGGGAGACTCGATCTCGACCGCCGCCTTGTCGTGCTCCATCTCGTAGACGACCTCGTCCTTGGCGACGAGGTCGCCGGGCCGTTTCAGGAGCCGGACGATGCGCACCTCGACGATCCCCTCGCCGAGGCGCGGCACGGACAGCACGGACTGCGTGGGCATCTGCGGTTCCTTCGTCATGCGGGCGGCCTTCACAGCAGTACGGAGCGGACGGCCGCCACCACGTCGTCCACGGCGGGCAGCACCGCCCGCTCCAGGTCGGGGTGGAAGGGCACGTGCACGTCCTCGCGGGTGACCAGCCGGGGCGGGGCCAGCAGGGCGTAGAACTCCTCGTCGTGGGAGAGGAGTTCGGTAACGAGCCCGGCGCCGAAGCTGCTGGTGCGGTTGTCCTCCTGGACGACGACGAGCCGCCCGGTTCGGCGCAGTGAGGCGGCGACGGTCTCGCGGTCGAGTGGGACGAGCCAGCGCAGGTCGACGATCTCGCTCTCGACGCCCTCCGTCGCGAGTACGGCGGCGGCCTCCAGGGCGAGTTCGGTGCCGTTGCCCCAGGTGACGACGGTGACGTCGGTGCCGGCGCGCAGAGTCCGGGCGCCGCGCGCGGGCCAGGTCAGCTCGGCGGGTTCGCGGCGCCGGCGCATGAGGTGCTTGGGCAGCAGGACGAGCGTGGGGTCGTCGGCGGTGAAGGAGTCGAGGAACGCGGCCTCGGTGTCCTCGGGCGTGGAGGGGACGACGACGCGCAGTCCGGGCAGATGGGTGAAGAGGCTCTCGTTGCTCTGGCTGTGCCAGATACCGCCACCGGGCAGGTAGCCGCCCCACGGCGCGTAGATGACGACGGGGCAGGTCCAGGCGGAGGCGGTGCGCCAGCGCAGGGTGGTCAGCTGGGCGGCGATCTGGTTCCAGGCGGGCCCGGCGAAGTCGACGAACTGCAGCTCGACGACGGGTCGCAGTCCCGCGGCGGCAAGGCCGACGGCGGCGCCGACGATGGTGGCCTCGGCCAGCGGCGAGTTGGTCATGCGCTCGCCGGCCGCCTCGCCCAGGCCCTTGGTGAAGCCGAACACGCCGCCCTTGGGGTCCTCGATGTCCTCGCCGAACAGGACGAGTTCGGGATGGCGTTCCAGTCCGGTGGCCAGCGCCCGGTTGACGGCGGAGACCATGGTCCCGCCACAGGGCCGGGTGGTGGCGGCCTGCTGCCGGTCGCCGTCGGGCGCGAAGAGGTGCTCGGCGATCGCCTTCGGGTCGGCGGAGGGCTCGGCCGCGACCCGGTCGTAGATCTCCTCCGTCTCGTGGGCGAGCCGCTCCCGGGTCCGGCTCAGCCAGTCCTCGTCGACGGCGTCCTCGTCCAGCAGCCGCCGGGCGAAGATCTCGACGGGGTCGCGCATCGCGGCGATGTCCTCGGCGCTGCGGTAGACGCGGTGGTCGTCGGAGGAGGTGTGCGAGTCGAGCCGGTCCAGCCGGCACCACAGGACGAACGGCCCGCCGCCCCCGCGCAGCGAGCCGACGGCGGACGCGGCGGCGGCGTACACGGCGTCGGGGTCGAACCCGGCCACCGTGCGAGTGCGTTCCGCGGGCAGGAGCCCGAGCGCCTGGGGTGACATGTCGGCGGTGGGCGTGGAGATGCCGTAGCCGTTGTCGGAGACCAGGAAGAGGACGGGCAGGGCCCGTTCCACCGCGAAGGCGAGTGCCTCGAAGAATTCTCCCTGGCGGGCGGAGGCGTCGCCGATCGAACAGACGACGATGCCGGGGTCTTCCTTCAGCCGTGCGGCCCATGCGGCGCCGACCGCCGGAAGACACTGGCTTCCGGTGGGGCTGGCGATGGAGAACACGTTTCCCGCGCGGTGACTGAAATGGGCGCTCATGTTGCGGCCCGCCGAATGCGAGGCGGCCTTGGCCATGAGGTCCCGCGCCTGCGCCTCGGGGTCCATTCCGCGGGCGAGCGTCAGCGTGCGGTCGCGGTAGTGGGGGAAGAGCAGGTCCTCGGGTTCGAGCAGCTCGCACAGGGCGGCCAGCGCCTCGTGCCCGGCCGAGGAGATGTGGAACCATGCCTCGCCCTGGCGCAGCACGATGCCCGATCTGCGGTCGCACTCGCGGGAGAGCAGCATCAGTTCGAGGAATTCGGTCCGCCGCTCGGCAGGTATCCCCGATATCCGGGATTCCTTCGTCCGATTCGTCACGTACGAATCCTGCCGCGCGGCGACCGGTCGGGCATCGCTCGCAATGGCCAATTCCACGGCCGGCGTTTTCTGGCTCTCAGGAGGGAGTTCTCCGGGCGGGCCTACGGAGAAATGACCAGCCGCCGGCTCGGGGGCCCTCGTCGGGGGTATTCGCGAATGGGCCGGCTCCCCACGACGACGGGCCCGCGGCCGGGCCCGGGGTTGTCCCGAGTCGGCCGCGGGCCGTTCCCGGTGATGTCCGGGGCCGCGCGGTGGACGCCTTCGGGCGGGCGCGGGGTCGCGCCCGCCCGGCCGCGGTGACCCGTGGGTGTGCGGACCGCGGTGGCGAGGCTTCTCAGAAGGTTTGAAGAGGAGGAGGAACGCCGGACGGGTCGCCCCGAGGCGGGTCAGCCCGAGGCGGGACAGCCCGGGACGGGTCAACCCCCGGGGGCGGGGGGTCAGCCCCCGGGGGCGGCAGGAGGTCAGCCGACCCGGGCCACGGCCTGGCCGGTGGCCTCGGGGCCGCGGGCGACGGAGGCGGTCTCCGGGTGGGCCACCAGGATGGAGCGCTGCAGGCGGCTGAGCGCGGCCGACGGCTCCAGTCCCAGTTCGCGCACGAGGGTGGTGCGCAGCCGCTGGTACACGCTGAGCGCCTCACCGCGCCGGCCGGAGCGGTGCAGGGCCACCATGAACTGGCCGTGCAGGCTCTCGTGCATGCGGTGCTTGTTGACCAGCACGGTCAGCTCGGACAACAGCTCCCGGTGGCGGCCGAGCCGCAGATCGGCCTCGATGCGCTGGTCCAGCGCGCACAGCCGGGACTCCTCCAGGCGTTTGACCTCGAGCCCGATCCGGCCGCCGGCGGTGACGTCGGCGAGCGCGGAGCCGGTCCACAGCGACAGGGCCTCCCGCAGCCGCCGTGCGGCGGTGGCGTAGTCGTCGGCGTCCATCGCCCGGTAACCCGCGCCTGCCTGCCGTTCGAACTCCCGGAAGTCGACCCGGCCGCCGCGGGTGTCCAGGCGGTAGCCGCCGGGGAGGGTGACCAGGATGTCCTTGGCCGTGACGTCGTCCTCACCGGCCTTGGCCAGCGCCTCGCCGATGAGCTCCCGCAGTTGGAGCACGTACGTCTGCAGGGTGGTGCGCGCACTGCGCGGCGGCTCGTCGTCCCACAGTTCCTCGATCAGGGAGGAGACCTGGACCACCCGGTCGGCGTGCAGGGCCAGCAGAGCCAGCACCTGCCGCGGCTTGGGCGCCGTCGGTGTGATCGAGATTCGGTGCTCGCGCGCTGACAGCGCGCCCAGTACTTCGATGTCCACTGCCTTCTCCCCCATCGCTTCCATGCCGGTTGCGTGCAGATCCATGCCGCGAGGGCCACCGCTGGGGCGCCTCATGGGCGGCCGACGGCGCTGACTCGAGTACGATTAAAAAAACAGCACAGTCGGTTTGTCAATGGGGAAGGGGGTACGCTCGGCCACATGAGCCGGCGAGCGCACCCCGAACCGCGTCAGCCGCCCTGCGGCGGCACCGAGTTGCGGACCGCGACCAGCATGCCGTCGTTGCACGTGGAACGGGACTCGGCCGAGCTCCAGCGTCCGGTCCCACCGAACAGCCGCGGCACGGACTCGAGCTGGTAGTGGCCGTGCTCGAGCAGCAGCACCCCGCCCGGAGCGAGCAGCCGGCTCGCCGTCCGCTCCATCGCCCGGATCATCGCAAGACCGCCTTCACCAGCCCAAAGAGCAAGCGGAGGGTCATGTTTGAGCACCTCCGGAGTACTGGTGCGCAAGCCGATCGGGATGTACGGCGGATTGGTGACGATCAGGTCCACGGTGCCGTCGAACTCCGGGAAGGCCTCGCACGCATCCCCTTGCACGATGCACGCACCGGTGCCGCGCGCGTTGCGTTGGGCAGCCCGCGCGGCGACCTGCGACAACTCGATTCCGTACAGCCGCGCTTCAGGTACGCGACGTGCGATCGTCACCGCCATGGTGCCCGGGCCGGCACACAGATCGACAACCAAAGGGGACGTATTACCCCTCAGAAGCAGACCGCGCAGTTTGTTTATTGCCTCTTCAACAATCTCCTGGGTCTCGGGCTTGGGTACGAACACCCCGGGCGCGAGCTCGAACCGGTGCCCCATGAACCAGGCGTGCCCGACGATCAGCTCGGCCGGTTCCCGCGCCTCCCGCCGCCCGACGTACTCCTCGAAGACCGGCGGCACCGCGGACGCCAGCGCGCCGTCGAGCCCGTCCGGCCCGACCCCGCAGGCGTGCGCCGCCAGCAGCCGGGCGTCGGCACGGGCTGCGTCCTCACCGATCCCCGCGACGACGAAGCGGCGTACCGCCTCCTCCAGCGCGGCTCCCACCGTCCGGGCGCCCGCGTCCGCCCGCTGCGTGTCCGTGCCGGTCACGACGCCCTCCACTCCGGACCGCCGCCGGCGATCCACTCGTCCTCCAGCCGGCAGGTCTCCGCGATCACCACGTCGTACAGGCGGTACAGGAACTGCGGGTCGATGCCGTGCTGCCGGGCGAACCGGGCGGCCCGGTCCTGCACCGTGGCGATGCGCTGCGGCTGCATCATCGGCACCCCGTGGACCCGCTTGTACTCCCCGATGCGCAGGCAGATCTCCAGCCGTTCACGCACCGTTTCGAGCAGCACGGCGTCCACCGCGTCCAGTTGCTCGCGCAGGGCGGGCAGTTCGTCTCGGCTCTTCGAGGACATGTCGGCTCCTTCCAAGCAACGACAAGGACTCAACAACGACAAGCGGTCGGTCGGAACGAGAAGCAGTTCGTGAAGCATTCGATGCAGCAGTTCGTGAGAACGCGAAGCAGTTCGCGGGACGAAGGGATGGCAACGTTCATGGCTGACGCGCACACAGGGAGCACGCCCTCGGCCCCGGGAGCCTCCTTCGCCCGCTGTGTGGTGGCCGGCGCCTCCGGCGGCGTGGGCGGCATGTTCACCGGCCTGCTGCTGCGCTCGGGCGCCGAGGTGACCCGGGTGGACCTCACCGTCCGCCAGGGGGGCGGGCCGGGGGTGCGGGACGTCGCCGACGACATCCGCGCACCGGGCCCCACCACGGCGCGGGCGGTGGCGGACGCCGACCTCGTCCTGCTGGCGGTGCCGGAGCAGGTGGCGCTCGACGCGGTGGCACCGCTGGCCGGGCTGATGCGGCCCGGCGCGCTGCTCGCCGACACCCTCTCGGTGAAGAGCCGGATGGCCGACCGCCTGCGCACGACCGCGCCGCAGGTCCAGGCGGTGGGCGTGAACCCGATGTTCGCGCCGTCGCTGCCGCTGCCCGGACGCCCGGTCGCCGCGGTCACGGTCACCGACGGGCCGGCGGCGCGCGCGTTCCTGGAGCTGGTCGCCGGATGGGGCGGCCGGGTGGTGGAGCTGGACCCCGGCGAGCACGACACGCTGACGGCCGTGCAGCAGGCCGCCACGCACGCGGCGGTGCTGTCCTTCGGGCTGGTGCTGGCCGAACTGCGCCCCGACATGGCCGCCCTGCGCGCCTCCGCGCCGCCGCCGCACCGCACCCTGCTGATGCTGCTGGCGCGGATCGCCTCCGGCTCCCCGGAGGTCTACTGGGACGTCCAGGCGGGCAACCCGCACGCCGACACCGCACGCCGGGCGCTGGGCCGCGGCCTGGAACGCGTCGGCCGCGCCGTCGCCGACGGCGACGAGGCCGCCTTCGAGGCACTCGTGAAGGAACTGCGCACCGCCCTCGGCGATCCGCACCGGGACGAACTCGCGCGGGCCTGCGCGGACCTGTTCACGGCACTGCCCTGACCACCGGTCCGCGGCACCTCGCTCCCCTGCCCGACTCCACGCCGACCCGCGCCACCACACAGGCAACCAGACGAAGCCCCGGAACGGCACAGACCGAACGGAACCCCGGAACAGCCAACACCACACAGCCCCCCTGTGCCGCAGGAGCCGCCGAGCGAAGAGCGCCCCCGCGCCCCGGCGGCCCCCGCCCCGGCCGTCCCGGCCGGCCCGGCCGCCCTCGCGCGGCCCGCCGCCCCACAGGCCCCCGCCGGACGTCACCGCACGCTGCCCGCCAGCAGGGCGCGGTCCCCGGCGGGAGCCAGGGCGCGGGCCTGACGCAGGGCGCGCAGCGTGGTGCGGGCCTTGAGCAACATCTCCCGGACCTCCTCGTCCGGGTCGGACAGCGCGACGACCGCGCCGCCCACACCGATCGTGGCGGCGTCGGCGGTGGCGACGACGGTGCGGATGACGATGCTGAGATCCACCGCCCCGCTCAGCGCGAAGTAGCCGAGCGCACCGGAGTAGACGCCGCGCGGCCCGCCCTCCAGCCGGTCGATGAACTGCATGGTGCGCACCTTGGGGGCGCCGGTCATCGACCCTCCGGGGAACGCGGCCCGCACGGCCTCGGGGCGGGACACGCCGGGCGCGAGTCGGCCCCGCACGGTGCTGACCAGCTGGTGCACGGTGGCGTAGGTCTCGACCTCGAACAGGCCGGGGACGTGCACACTGCCGATCTCGCTGACCTGCCCGAGGTCGTTGCGGACGAGGTCGACGATCATCAGGTTCTCGGAACGGTCCTTCTCCGCCGTGGCCAGCGCGCCGGCGATGGCCGCGTCCTCGGCCGGGGTCGCCCCTCGCGGCCGGGTGCCCTTGATCGGCTTGGACTCCGCGGTGCCGGCCGCGTCGATGCGCACGAACCGCTCCGGCGACGAACTGAGCACGGCCCCCGAGGGCAGGTCCAGGTAGGCGGCGTACGGGGCGGGGCTGATCGCGCGCAGCGCCCGGTAGGCGACGAGCGGGTCGACCCGGCCCGGCACCCGCAGCAGGTTGGTCAGGCACACCTCGTACGTCTCACCGTCGCCGATGAGCCGCTGGCAGGTCCGCACCAGCTCCCGGTACTCGGCCACGTCGTGCCGGTACTCCACCTCCAGCGGCGGCAGTTCGTCGTCGGGGAGCAGCGTGAACGGCGGGCGCGGTGCGGTGACGGCCAGCGCGGCCGCGGCCCGGGTGAGCCATCCCTCGGCGTCCCGGGCGGTCTCCGGGCGGTCGGCGCGGCTGAGGGCGAGCAGCCAGGCGCGGTGCCCGGCGTGGTCGACGGCGAGCATCCGGTCGGCGAACACGAAGGCGCCGTCGGGCAGTTCGGCGGTGTGCGCGCGGTCACCACCGCAGTCGGCCTTGGACTCGTAGCCGAGGTATCCGACGTAGCCGAGGTTGAACTCGAAGGGCAGCCCGGCCGCGGGGGTGCGGCGGGCCGCCAGTTCCTCCTCCAGGTACGCGAAGAGCGTGCCGGGCCTGCGGCGCAGGGGGACGCCGTGGCGGTCGGTGACGGTGACCAGGCGCTCGGCCACGTCGTAGCTGACGATCTCGCCGAGCGGGCCGGCGGGGGCTCCGAGGAAGCTGAACCGCGACAGGCCCTCCTCGACACGGCTGCTGTCCAGCCAGAACCGCCCGGCGGTGCCGTCGAAGAGCGCGTCGAACGCGGCGTCGGTGTCGGGCGCGGTCCCCAACTGCCGTACGTGCAGCCGCAGACCGCCGCCGCCGCCGTCCTGCCCGGCCCCGGGACCGGTGTCCGGTGCGGGCGGGACGTAGGGCGCGGCGGGCACCTCGGCGCCGAACGGCGCCTCACCCCGGGCCCGCAGCGTCAGGTCGCGGAAGTTGGCCAGCAACCGGCGGCCGTACTCACTGCTGATGGACTCCGGGTGGAACTGCACGCCCCAGCGCGGCAGCTCCCGGTGACGTACGGCCATCAGCAGTCCGTCGGCGGTGTGCGCGGTCGGCTCCAGCTGCGCGGGCAGCTCGTGGACCAGCAGCGAGTGGTAGCGGACCACCCGGTAGGGCGAGGGGATGCCCGCGAACAGCTCGCGGCCGTCGTGCAGGACCTCGCTGGTGCGGCCGTGCACCGGCTCCGGCGCGTGACCGACACTGCCGCCACCGAGCAGGCACAGAGCCTGGTGGCCCAGACACACCCCGAGCAGCGGCAGGTCCCACTCCTCGATGACACGGCGGCTCAGTCCGAGGTCCTTGGGGACGGCCGGGTCACCCGGGCCGGGCGAGACGACCACGTTGTCGAAGTCGTCCGGCGACAGGGCGGCCCAGCCCTCGTGGTCGTCGTGCCGGAGCACGACGGGGGCGGTCGCGTTCACCTCGGCCAGGATCTGGAAGAGGTTGTAGGTGAACGAGTCGTAGTTGTCGATCAACAGGGTTCGCACGGTGCGCATGACCGCTCCCTCGGTTCAGCCGCGCCGAACGGTCAGCGGCAGGTTCCGCACGCCGAACAGCCCGTCTCGGTGGTGGCGCAGGTGCGCGCCGGGAGTGATCCGCACCTCGGCGAACCGGTCCAGGAGCGCCTCCATCGCGATCCGGCCCTCCAGACGGGCGAGCGGCGCGCCCAGACAGTAGTGAATGCCGTGGCCGAAGGCGGTCTGCTGGTTCCTCGGTCCACGGTCGGGGCGGAAGGTCTCCGGGTCGTCGAAGACCCGTTCGTCGTGGTTGGCGGAGACGATCGAGGGGACGACCATCCGCCCGGCGGGGACGGGGACGCCGGCCACCTCGGTGTCCCGGGTGGTCACCCGGGCCATGACGGTGATCGGCGGCCGCAGCCGCATCACCTCCTCGATCACCGCCGGGATCACGGCCCGGTCGGCCCGCACCGTGTCCCACAGCCCCGGGTTCTCCTCCAGGCACAGCACGGCGTTGCCCAGGAGCATGGAGGTGGAGACGTGGCCGGCCATCAGCAGCAGCCCGCCGAACTCCACGATCTGCCGGTCGGTCAGCTTCTCGCCCTCGACCTCCGCGGCGACGAGCTTGGAGATCAGGTCGTCGCCGGGGCGGCGCCTGCGGTCCTCGACGTGCCCGAGCAGGTAGTCGTGCATCGCCTTCAGCGGTTCCTTGACGAGCGTGTCGTACTCGTCGCCCGCGTCGTCGCCGAACTGCAGGTCCGAGGGGTCCCCGATCTGCATCGACAGCATCCGGTCCGACCAGGTGCGGAACAGCGTGCGGTCCTCGGCGGGCACGCCGAGCAACTCGGCGATGACGATCACCGGCAGCGGGTAGGCGAAGTCGGAGACCAGGTCGAAGGTGTCCCCCTCGACGGCGTCGAGGAGCCGCCCGGCCACCTCGGTCACCCGCGGTTCGAGGTCGGCGACCGTGCGCGGCGTGAACGCCTGGCTGACCAGGCGGCGCAGCTTGCGGTGCAGCGGCGGGTCGATGACCGACAGGATCTCCTCGGTCAGCGCCTCGGAGTCGGGCCGCAGCCGGTGCAGCTCCGAGGAGAAGACGGCGGGGTCGGAGGACACGGCGAGCACGTCGGCGTGCCGGAAGACGTGGAACACCCCGTACTCGTCCTCGTGGACGGGGTGTTCGTCGCGCATGGTCCGCAGCCATGAGAAGAGGGCGCGCCCACCGTCCTCCACGGTGGGCCGGGGGGCCGGCGAGGTCTGGGTCGCCATCAAGGTCTCCTTACACGGGTGTTTCCGGGCCGGTGCGGTACCGGGTGGGGGTCCGGACAGCCGGTCACAGGGACGCCGCGGCGGGCACCGGCTGCAGTGCGTAGGGGTCGAGGGCGTCGGCCGGGTGGTGCTCGATGCTCATCCGCGACCCCAGCCCGTGCTCCGCGGCCACCTCCAGGAACACCTCCATGGCGAGGGCGTCCTCCAGGGCGATGCCGGTGGAGTCGAACACCGTCGGCCCGTCCCGGCGGTCCTCGGCCCGCTGCGGCTCGGCGACCAACTCGGCCAGACCCGTGACCGGATCGGCCGGAGCGAGCCGCTGGCACTCGCCCTCGCGGCGGGCCTGCTCGGGGTGATCGGCGGCGACGAAGGCCCGGCGCAGCCAGGTGAGCGGCAACTCGGTCTTGCCCACCAGGTCCGCTCCGACCGCGTTGATGTGCAGGTGCTCGCGGTGGGCGGTGTCGGGCAGCACGGGGCCGGCGCCCACCGCGACGGACGTGGCGGTGGAGACGATGTCGGCCTCGGCGGCGATCCGGGCGGGGTCGGCCACCTGGACGGGGACGCCGGTGAAGGCGGCGCGGCGCGCGAAGCTCTCCAGGTGCGCCGGGTCGGTGTCCCACACCAGGGCCCGCTCCAGCGGGAACACCAGCGACAGGGCGTGCAGTTGGGTCACGGCCTGGGCTCCCGCGCCGACCAGGCCGAGGGTGCGGCTGTCGGGCCGGGCCAGCAGCCGGCTGGCGACGGCGGAGGCGGCGCCGGTGCGTACGGCGGTGAGCAGGACGCCGTCCATCAGCGCGGTGAGGGCGCCGGTGGTGTCGTCGTAGCGGGCGACCGTGCCGATGATCGTCGGCAGGGAGAACCGCTCGGGGTTGCCCGGGCTGTAGGCGACGGTCTTGATGGTGATGCTGTCGCCCGGGTCGCGGTGCGGCATCCACTCCAGGATGCCGGGCACCGGCTCGCTGCGTTCGAAGCCGTCGCGCAGCGGCGACAGTTCGCGCCGTCCGTGCCCGATGTCGGCGAGGCCCTCGGTGAGCCGCTCGACGACCCGTTCCATCAGCGCGTCCCGCCCGACGAGCGCCATCACCGCCGCGACGTCCCGGCGATCCAGGATCCAGGTCTCCATCGGGCACTCCCTCGCACGAGCCGCTTGTCGTCGGGCCCGGCCGGGCCCTGACGGCATCCTGTCCGGCCGGGCTGACGCCGCCCTGATCGACACCTGACAGGCGACGGGCCCGCGGCGGTGCCACATCAGCGGCGTGTCAACGGCCCTGGGAAGACTGGGCCGCGACGCGAGCAGAGGGAAGGAACAACGATGCTGGACGGATGCGTTCCCTGGCCCGACGAGGTGTCCGCGCGGTATCGCGAGGCCGGGTACTGGCGCGGTGAGACGCTCGGCCGACTGCTGCGGCAGTGGGCGGACGCGTACGGCGACCGCACGGCCCTGGTCGACGCGGGCGGGACACGTCGCATCGGCTACCGAGAGCTGGACCTGTGGTGCGACCGGCTCGCCGCCGGATTCGCCGCCCGCGGCCTCGGCCCCGGCGACCGGGTCCTGGTGCAGCTGCCGAACACCCCGGACTTCGTCGCGGTGTGCTTCGCGCTGTTCCGTCTCGGCGCGCTGCCCGTGTTCTGCCTGCCGGCCTACCGCGACAACGAGATGCGGCACCTGGTGGAGCTGTCGGGGGCCACCGCCTGCGTCGTCCCCGACACCCACAACGGCTTCGACCACCGCGACCTGGTCCGGGCGGTGCGCGAACAGCTCCCGCAGATCGGCCAGGTGTTCGTGGCGGGCGAGCCCGCGCACGGCTTCACGGCCCTGGACGACGTCCCCGCCGACCCGGTCGAGCTGCCCGAACCCGACGCCGGTGACGTGGCGTTCTTCCTGCTGTCGGGCGGGACCACCGCGCTGCCGAAGCTGATCCCGCGCACCCACGAGGCGTACGCCTACCAGACGCGGATCACCAACGAGATCTGCGAGGTGGACGAGAACACCGTCTATCTGGCGGTGCTGCCGGTGGAGTTCAACTTCCCGTGGGGCTGCCCCGGCATCATCGGCACGCTCGCCGCGGGCGGTCGTGTGGTGTTCGCCGAGACCCCGCAGCCGCTGCACTGCTTCCCGCTGATCGAGCGGGAGCGGGTGACGTTCAGCTCGGTGAGCCCCACCGTCGTGCACCTGTGGCTGGCGGCCGTCGAGGAGGGCCTCGGCCACGACCTGAGCAGCCTGGACGTCCTTCAGGTGGGCAGCGCCAAGCTCCACTCCGAGGTCGCCGAACGCATCGGGCCCACGCTCGGCGTGCGCCTGCAGCAGGTCTTCGGCATGGCCGAGGGCCTGCTCACCTTCACCCGCTACGACGACTCGCGCGAGACGGTCCTGACCACGCAGGGCCGGCCCGTCTCCCCCGCCGACGAGATCCGCGTGGTCGGCCCCGGCGACCGGGAGGTGGCCCCCGGCGAGACGGGCGAGCTGCTCACCCGTGGCCCGTACACGCTGCGCGGCTACTACCGGGCGCCGGAGCACAACGCCCGTGCCTTCACCGCCGACGGCTTCTACCGCACCGGCGACCTGGTGCACCGCACCCCCACCGGGGAGATCGTGATCGAAGGCCGGGTCAAGGACGTCGTCGTCCGCGGCGGCGACAAGGTCTCCGCCACCGAGGTCGAGGGGCACCTGACCGCACATCCGGACGTGCAGCAGGCGGCCGTCGTGCCGATGCCCGATCCGGTCCTCGGCGAGAAGATCTGCGCCTACGTCATCCCCGCCCCGGGCCGCCCGGCACCGCGGCTTCCGGTCCTCCGCGCCCATCTGCGCTCGCGCGGGCTGGCCGCCTACAAGCTTCCCGACCGCGTCGAGGCGGTCGACTCCTTCCCGCTGACCGGACTGAACAAGGTCGACAAGAAGGTCCTGGCGGCCCGTGTCGCCGAGCAGCTCACCGGTGCGGCGGCCCCGGGCCGGGGAGCCGCATGAGCACCCTCACCGCGAAGAACGGCCAGTACGCCGTGCCGTTCGCCCGCCGCGGCTCCGTCGTCGGTGCGGCGGACCTGGCCGCCCTGACCGAACTCGTGGGCTCCGAGGGGCCGTTGACGTCGGGCGTGTGGCGGGACCGGTTCGAGGAGCGGTTCGGCCGGTGGTGCGGGGCGCGGCACGCGCTCAGCGTCACCAGCGGCACGGTCGCCCTGGAGCTGGCGGTCCGGCTGCTCGACCTGGCACCCGGCGACGAGGTGATCGCCACCCCGCAGACGTTCCAGGCGACGGTGCAGCCACTGCTGGACCACGACGTGCGGGTCCGCTTCTGCGACATCGACCCCGACACGCTGAACCTCGACCCGGACGCGCTCGCCGCCCTGGTCAACGACCGCACCCGGGCGGTGCTGCTGGTCCACTACGGCGGCCTCCCCGCCGACATGGACCGCATCATGGCCATCACCCGGCCGCGCGGCATCACGGTCGTCGAGGACAGCGCCCACGCCATCGGCGCCCTGTACCGGGGCCGGCGCCCGGGTGCGCTGGCCGACATCGGCTGCTTCAGTTTCCACTCCACGAAGAACCTCACCACCCTCGGCGAGGGCGGGATGATCACCCTGTCGCGGGACGACTGGGCCGAACGCGTCGGCCGGATCCGCGACAACGAGGTGGACGGCGTCTATGTGCCGCGGTCCGGCGAGACGCCGGACCGCCCGGCGCTGCTGCCGTGGATGAAGTTCGCCGACGGCGTCTACCGGCACACCGCCGTCGGCATCCGCGGCGCCGGCACCAACGCCACGATGTCGGAGGCGGCCGCGGCCGTGGGCCTGGTGCAGCTGGACTCCCTGGACCGGTTCGTCGAGCGCCGCGCCCGGATCGCCGCGCGCCTGGACGAAGCGGTGTCCGCCTTCCCCGGGGTCCGTCTGCACCGCGCGGCGCCCGACAGCCGTCATGCCCACCACCTGTACACGTTCTTCCTCACCGACGGCCGGGAGGTGCGCGAGCGGTTCGTCCGCGCCCTGGACCGCCTCGGCGTGGAGGTCCAGCTGCGCTACTTCCCGCTGCACCTCTCCCCCGAGTGGCGCCTGCGCGGCCACCGCCGCGGCGAGTGCCCGCGCGCGGAGCACGTCTGGTTCGAGGAGCACATGAACCTGCCCTGCCACCCCGGGTTGACCGACGCACAGGTCGACCACATGGTCACGGCGGTGCGCCGGGCCCTGCGGGAGGCGTACGACGAGCTGGCCACCGTACCCGCGTGACCGCCCCTTCCGGAAAGGCAGACGCATGCCGTTCATCGACGTGAAGATCTACGACCGCCGTCTCACCGAGGACACGGAACGCGCCCTGATCGAGGGTCTCACCCGGGCCGTGGTGGACGTCCTCGGTGAGGAGGCCCGCGACCAGACCTGGGTCGCCCTGACGGGTGTCGCCCCGCAGCGCTGGGGCATCGGCGGCGTACCCGGGAAGTAGTGGCGGTGGCCGTCACGAGTCTCACGGCCACCGCCCGCAGGGCGCAGAAGGACACCGGCGTCCGGCCTGGGGCCCGTCCGGGGGTTCATGCCGCGGACGCGGGGGCCGGTTCACCCTCCTCCACTGCCCGAAGGGCGTGGCAGCTGGACGCACCAGCCCCCGCTCACCTGCACCGACAAGACACCGCCGGCTCTCTGCGACCTGATCCGCCGACAGGCCTAGGCGGGCCGCCCCGCGTCGGCCTCGGCCTCGACGCCGGCCGCTTGGGCCTTGTCCTGGGTCTCCGCCCGGTCCGCGCGGGCCAGCAGCATGGCCGCCAGCAGCCCGCCCGTGAACACGGCGACGGCGCCGATGAGCTGGCTGGTGCGCACCGCGTCCGCGAAGGCGTCGTGCGCCGCGGCCACCAGCCGTGGCGTGTCCGCGTCCCGCAGGGCCTCGGCCAGGGAACCGGACCCGCCGATCGACTCGGGCAGCAACTGGGCGAAGCGCGCGCCGAGCACGGCTCCCAGGATCGCCACGCCGAGGCCGCCGCCGAACTCGGTCAGCGTGCCCTGGACGCCCGCGCCGACGCCCGCCTTCGCCGGCGGGATGGACGACATGATCGCGGTCGCCATGGCGGGCATGGCCAGCGCGATACCGCACCCCATCAGCAGCAGCCCGACGAACATCCCGCCGTAGCCGGCCCCGTCCCCGGAGCCCAGCAGGGCCACCGCGCCCAGACCGACGGCGAGCAGTGTCATGCCGACCGCGATGCTGCGCGCCATGCCCAGCTTGACGAGCAGTTTGGCACCGATGCCGACGAGGTTCAGACAGACGATGGTCAGGGCCAACGGTGCCGTGCGCAGTCCGGCCTGCAGTGCGTCGTAGCCGAGGACGAGCTGCAGGTGCTGGGTCAGCAGGAACAGCGAACCGGCCATGCCGAAGGCGACGAGCAGTCCGCCCGCGATGGCGCCGTTGAAGCGCCGGTTGCGGAAGAAGGACATGTCCAGCATCGGGTAGGGGACGCGCAGCTCCCAGCGGACGAAGGCGAACAGCGCGAGCAGGCCGACCACCGCGGGCAGCAGCACGTCGAACGAGGTCCAGCCGTGCTCGGGCCCGGAGATGATCGCGTACACCACGCCGACCATGCCCAGGGTGGACAGGACCGCGCCGACGAGGTCGGGCCGGTCGCCTTCGGGGTTCTTCGTCTCGGGGATCAGCGCGGACACGGCGGCGAGGCCGATCAGCGCGACGGGGATGTTGATGAGGAAGATCGACCCCCACCAGAAGTGGTCGAGCAGGAAGCCGCCGATGAGCGGTCCGGCGGCGAAGCCGAGCGAACTGACCGCTCCCCACAGGGCGATTGCCTTCGGCCGCTCCTCGTCGTCGAAGATCTGCATGATGACGGCGAGGGTGGTGGTCGCCAGCAGCGCGCCGCCGATGCCCATACCGGCGCGGGCTGCGATGAGTTGTCCGGAGCTCTGGGCGAAGGCGGCCGCGGTGGAGCCGAGCCCGAACAGGACCAGGCCCGCCATCAGCATCAGCTTGCGGCCGTAGCGGTCGGCGACGCTGCCGGCGGTGAGCAGCAGGCCCGACTGGACCAGGGCGTAGGCGTTGATCATCCACTGGACGTCGGCCGTGGTGGCGCCCAGGTCCTCGGTGAGGACGGGGATCGCGACGTTGAGGACGGTGTTGTCGAGCAGAACGACCAGCTGCGCGAGGCAGATCACCCCGAGGATGACCCAGCGCCGCGGATCTCGCTCGGTGGGGGGCACTGACGGCTGGGTGCTGTGCAAGAGATGTCTCCTTGGGGGTGGGGGCCCGCTGGTCTCCGGAGAGCACGCCACCGGCCGGGCCCCGGGCTGGTTGGTGTTACGGGGCCGTGCCGCCCCGGTCCTTGCCCGAGGCTCCCGCTGCCCGGACGGCCTCGGTCGCGTGCTCCGGCTGGGACCCGCCCGCCGCGACAGGCCGGGAGGCGGGTACGGAGCTGCGGCTGCCGGCCGCCACGACGTCGCCGAGCACGGAGGCCGCGGCCAGTCGCGGCAGCAGCAGCTGCCAGAACCTGGTGATCGTGCGGTCCGAGAGCCATCGCGGGTCCTGCATGCCCAGCACTTCGAAGCCCGTGGTCGCCGCCACCACGGAGGCCGCCACCGCTTCGGGACTGACCCCGTCGAGCACACCCTCGCCGTCGGCGCGTTTCAGCGTCGCCTCGACCCACTGGTGCCACTGGTGGTACAGATCCCGGCTGCCCTCGCGGACCTGATTGCGGCTCAGCTCGAAGCCCGCTCGCAGCACCACGTCGTCGGTGAGCCGGCGGGCCAGGTCGTGCGAGGTGTTCACGAGCAGCTGAAGGGCATTGCCGGTGGTGCCCTCGTGGACGGTGATGATGTGGTCCAGCCGTTCCGCCGCGGCGTCCTCCACCGAGTCGGCCAGTGCGGCCTTGCTCGCGAAGTGGAAGTGGAGCGCTCCGTTGCTCACTCCGGCCAGCGAGCTGATCGCACTGAGCGAGGCCACGCTGAAGCCGTCACGGTCGAAGACCGTGGCAGCCGACTTGATCAGCGCCTCGCGGGTACGCAGCGCTCGTTCCTGTTTGACCATTCAGGTGCTCCGTTACTGCGGCGGATTGCCGTGTTTGCGGGAAGGCAGATCGGCGTGCTTGGTGCGGAGCATCGCGAGTGCCGAGACGAGCACCTCGCGGGTCTCGGCGGGGTCGATGACGTCGTCGACGAGGCCGCGTTCGGCCGCGTAGTACGGGTGCATCAGCTCGGTCCTGTACTCCTTGACCATCCGCTTCCGCATGGCCTCGGGGTCCTCGGCCTCGGCGATCTGGCGGCGGAAGATGACGTTGGCCGCGCCCTCGGCGCCCATCACGGCGATCTCGTTGGTCGGCCAGGCGTAGGTGAGGTCGGCGCCGATGGACTGGGAGTCCATGACGATGTACGCACCGCCGTACGCCTTGCGCAGGACCAGCGAGATGCGGGGCACGGTCGCGTTGCAGTAGGCGTAGAGCAGCTTCGCGCCGTGGCGGATGATCCCGCCGTGCTCCTGGTCCACACCCGGCAAGAACCCGGGCACGTCCAGGAGAGTCACGATCGGGATGTTGAAGGCGTCGCACATCTGGACAAACCGGGCGGCCTTCTCGGAGGCCTCGATGTCCAGGACGCCGGCCAGGGCCTGCGGCTGGTTGGCGACGATGCCGACGACCCGGCCGTCGAGGCGGGCCAGGGCGCAGATGATGTTGCGCGCCCAGCGCTCGTGGACCTCCAGGTACTCGCCGTCGTCGACGATCTCCTCGATCACCTCGGCCATGTCGTACGGCCGGTTGCCGTCAGCCGGGACCAGGTCCAGCAGGACGTCTGAACGGCGGGTCTGCGGATCCGTACAGGGAACGGCGGGCGGATACTCCCGGTTGTTCTGCGGCAGCAGCGAGAGCAGGTAGCGGACCTCGGCGAGGCAGGTCTCCTCGTCGTCGTAGGCGAAGTGGCACACGCCGGAGGTCTCGGCGTGCACGTCGGCGCCGCCGAGCCCGTTCTGGTTGATCTCCTCGCCGGTGACGGCCTTGACCACGTCGGGGCCGGTGATGAACATCTGCGAGGTGTCGCGGACCATGAACACGAAGTCGGTGAGGGCGGGGCTGTAGGCCGCGCCGCCCGCGCACGGGCCGAGCATCACGCTGATCTGCGGGATGACACCGGACGCCTT
>NZ_JAGMUF010000102.1:0-200 GCF_019049125.1 Streptomyces sp. AC602_WCS936
ATCATCGCGGGCGCGATCTGGGCGGGCGACGCCTGGGGCCGCTACTGGGGCTGGGACCCCAAGGAGACCTGGTCCTTCATCACCTGGGTCGCCTACGCCTGCTACCTGCACGCCCGCGCCACCGCCGGCTGGAAGGGCCGCAAGGCCGCCTACCTGGCCCTGGCCGCCTTCGCCTGCTGGCTGTTCAACTACTACGGCGT
>NZ_JAGMUF010000103.1:0-14064 GCF_019049125.1 Streptomyces sp. AC602_WCS936
GAAGCCTTCAGCGAACAACCAACCCACCCGTCACCACCAGGCACAACCCGCACTGAAAACAAAACACCGAACACTGAAAACCCAAAGCCGACCATCACGCAGTGCCAGGTAGTGGAGCTGGACGGCATGGCGCCGGCCTCTCGGGGCTCGCTGTTCGCTGACGGCTGGGATGACGGCGTCAGGGCCGTGAGCGAGGCCCTGGTGGGCATCGCGGACCGGGAGTGGTCCCGGCGCGGCGGCTGGTCGGCCGGGACCGCTGAACTGGCCGTACATATCGCGGACGTGAGGCAGCGTGAGCGGGCGGACCTTGTGAGGCTGGAGAAGTTCGTCCGGGAGTCCGTGCTGCAGCGCACCCACCCGCACACCACGGCGCGGCGCCGGGTGCTGGAGGCGCTGGGCGAGGCCGGCGGTCTGTGCACGGCGCGGACGAGGAACAGCGACGGGGACGTCATCGTCTGCACGCTCGATGCCGGGCACTACGACGTAGACGACAAGCCGCCGTTCAAGGACGGAAAGCCGGGCGGCTGGCACAAGGGGGATGCGTCGATCTGGAACGACCTGGGCGCGGCCTGCATTCCGCAAGCGGCCCTCTAAAAGACCACACGAATTCAGCGCTCGGGGAGGGTATGGAAATGTCAGTGATTCAGCTCAAGGAACACCAGGTAGACCAGCGCTCCGCGTTTCGCAGGTGGGTGGGATTCCCTGCAAGGTCATCTGTCCCCCCGCAGGGTGCCCGTGCCACGATCGTGTCAGCGACCGGCTCGGGCAAGACGATCACGGCCGCCGCGTGCGCGCTGGAAGCGTTCGCGGACGGCCGGATCCTCGTGACCGTGCCGACCCTGGACCTGCTCGCCCAGACCGCCCAGGCGTGGCGCCTGGTGGGCCACCGGGCCCCGATGGTCGCGGTGTGCTCGCTGGAGAACGACGCGGTCCTCAACGCGCTCGGGGTGCGCACCACCACCAACCCGATCCAGCTCGCCCTGTGGGCCGGGCGCGGGCCGGTCGTCGTGTTCGCCACGTACGCCTCCCTCGTGGACCGCGAGGACATCGACGCTCCCGTGGGCCAGCGGAAGGTTCGCGGGCCGCTGGAGGCCGCTCTGGCGGGCGGAGAGCGCCTCTACGGGCAGCGCATGGACGGCTTCGACCTCGCCATCGTGGATGAGGCGCATGGAACCGCTGGTGATCTTGGTCGTCCGTGGGCGGCGATCCACGACAACCAGCGGGTCCCGGCGGACTTCCGGCTCTACCTGACCGCGACCCCGCGCATCCTCGCCGCCGCCCGCCCCCAGAAGGGCGCGGACGGCCAGGAGGCGGAGATCGCGACCATGGCCGACGACCCGGACGGAACATACGGCGCGTGGATCGCGGAGCTCGGGCTGAGCGAGGCGATCGAGCGGGAGATCCTCGCTGGGTTCGAGATCGACGTGCTGGAGATCCGCGACCCCTCCCCCGTTCTGGGGGAGTCGGAGGAGGCGCGGCGGGGCCGGCGCCTGGCCCTGTTGCAGACGGCGCTGCTGGAGCACGCCGCGGCGTACAACCTGCGTACGGTCATGACGTTCCACCAGAGGGTGGAGGAGGCTGCCGCGTTCGCGGAGAAGCTGCCCGAGACCGCTGCTGAGCTGTATGCACGTGATGCCACCGGCGAGGACCTGGCGACCGCGGGCGAGCTGCCCGCGTCATCGATCGGCGCGGACTTCTACGAGCTGGAAGCCGGACGGCACGTACCGCCGGAGCGGGTGTGGTCGGCGTGGCTGTGCGGCGACCACCTCGTCACCGAGCGGCGCGAAGTCCTGCAGCAGTTCGCAGGCGGCATCAACGCGGCCGGGCACAGGGTGCACCGGGCATTCCTCGCCAGCTGCCGCGTGCTCGGGGAAGGCGTCGACATCACCGGCGAGCGGGGCGTGGAGGCCGTCTGCTTCGCGGACACCCGCGGCTCGCAGGTCGAGATCGTGCAGAACATCGGCCGGGCGCTCCGATTGAACCGGGACGGCTCCACGAAAGTCGCGCGGATCATCGTGCCCGTGTTCCTGGAGCTGGGCGAGGATCCCACCGACATGATCGCCAGCGCCTCGTATGCAGGACTGGTGGCTGTGCTCCAAGGCCTGCGCTCGCACGACGAGCGACTCGTCGAGCAGCTCGCCTCCCGCGCCCTCACCAGCGGCAGCCGCAGGGTCCACATCCAGCGTGACGAGAACGGGCGGATCATCGGGGCCAGCGGTGAGGGCGATGGCGGGGACCAGGAGCAGGACGGCACCGACGGTGCGGTCGAGTCGGCGCTGCTGCACTTCTCCACTCCGCGCGACCCGGCAACGATCGCGGCGTTCCTACGCACCCGTGTCTACCGCCCCGAATCGCTGGTCTGGCTCGAGGGATACCAGGCCCTGCTGCGCTGGCGGAAGGAACACGAGATCACCGGTCTCTACGCCGTTCCGTATGACGTGGAGATCGAGGTGGGAGCGACGAAGGCTTTTCCGCTTGGGCGATGGGTCCACCAGCAGCGGAAAGCGCTACGGGCCGGGGAACTCGAACCGCGCCGCAAGAAGCTCCTCGACGCTCCCGAGGTCGGCATGGTCTGGGAGCCGGGCGAGGAAGACTGGGAGACCAAGCTCGCCGTGTTCCGGGCCTACCGGCGCGCCACCGGACACCTGGCTCCGAGACAGGACGCCGTCTGGGACGATCCGGCCGGCGACGGGCCCGTCCCCATCGGGCAGCACATCGCCAACCTCCGCCGGACAGGCGGCCTCGGCAAGAAGCCGAAGCGAGCAGCGGAGCGCGGACAGGAGCTGGCCGCAGTCGATGAGGATTGGAATTGCCCGTGGCCGTTGGACTGGCAGCGGCACTACCGCCACCTCGCTGACCTCGCCGCCGACGAACCCGCCGGCGTACTGCCCGACATCGCACCCGGCGTGACGATCGACGGCGACGACATCGGACGCTGGCTCCAGCGACAACGCCGAGGCTGGAGACTCCTGTCGGCCGAACAGCAGAAGCGGCTGTCGGGGATCGGTGTGGAGCCCGCCCGGACGCCGCTTCCCGCCTCCGCAGCCAGGGGCGCGGCGAAGGGGAGCAAGGCCCAACAGGCGTTCCATCGTGGGCTGGCCGCCTTGGCGCAGTGGATCGAACGAGAAGGCCAACGGACGGTCCCGCGCGGCGCGGTCGTGGAGATCGCGACGGAAGGCGAGGCGGCGCCGACGCCGGTGCGGCTTGGCGTATGGCTATCGAACACCCGCGCCAGACGCGACAAGCTCACCGCCGAGCAACTCGACGCGCTGCGGAAACTGGGCGTGGCCTGGGCATGAGCGGACGGTCGACCTCGTACACGCGTTCACTCGTGAGCCGCAGTGGACAGTCCGTGCCCTAGATGTATTGACCCGCAGGGTTGTTCACGCGGCTGATCGGTGGCTGGCCGCCGAGTGCGGTGTGGCTGCGGTGGTGGTTGTAGCTGTGCAGGAAGTCTGCCAGGGCAGCCGCTCGTTCGGTGTTGCTGGTGTAGGGCCGCAGGTAGGCCCATTCGTCGAGCAGGGTCCGGTTGAAGCGTTCGACCTTGCCATTGGTCTGCGGCCGGTAAGGGCGGGTGAGTTTCCCGGCCGCGCCGAGATCGGCCAGGGCATCGCGCCAGGCGAAGCTCTTGCGGTAAGGCCATGCGTTGTCGGTCAGGACCCGTTCGATGCGGTCGACGCCGTGTGTGGTGAAGAAGGCCGCGGCCCGGCGGAGGAATCCGGCGCAGGTGGCGGCCTTCTCATCGCCGTGGATCTCGCTGTAGGCGAGGCGGGTGTGGTCGTCGACGGCGGAGTGGATGTAGTCGGAGCCCATGCCGCTGCGGGTGGCCCGGCGGCCTGGCGGCCCAGGACCTTGTGGCCGCCGCCGTCGGGGATCCGGCCGAGCTTCTTGACGTCGACGTGGACGAGTTCGCCGGGCCGGTCGCGCTCGTAGCGGCGGATGACCTGTCCGGTGAGCCGGTCCAGGAAGGCCAGGCGGTTGAGCCGGTGGCGGACCAGGACCCGGTGGACAGTCGAGGCGGGCAGGCCCAGGATCGGGCCGACGCGGGCGGGGCCGAGCTTTCGGTCCCGGCGCAGGCGGCACACCTGTGCCTCGGTCGCCGCCGGGGTGCTGGCCAGCACGGTCACCGTCGGACTGGTCACCGCTCGCTCAATCCGGGACAGCGTTGAGCGGCGCCATTCCGTCGCGAGCCTGGTAGCCGAAGCTGAGGGCAACTACCCAGCGAATCCAAGGGACACCGATTCGGCGCAGCTGTAGCAGCCGCCATCGCCAGCGAACGGCAGGAGGCTGCCTCCGGACGCCGTCGTGCATGAAGCGCGCGCCCTTGGTGCGACCGGCGACGTTGAGGTCAATGACCGTGCCATCGTCGTAGAGGGACTGGACGAGCCGCCCCGCTACTACCTGCAGCACGGCTTCGGCTACCAGTGCCACGACCGGAGCAAGCCCCATCACTGCCGCCAGCACGGCCGGGCCCCATCGGCTGGGAGGCGGAGGACGGACCCAAGACAGCATGAACTTCGCCACCTGGTCCGCGTTGCTCGTCGTCGACGTCGAAGGCAACGGCACCAACCCGCCCGACCTCGTCGAAGTCGCCGCGCTGCCCGTACGGGACGGACGCCCCGACAAGAGCACCGCGGGCTGGTGGCTGACCCGCCCGAACCGCCCCGTCACCCCCTTCGCCACCCGTGTGCACGGCCTGACCAACACCGACCTCGCCGACAAACCGGCCTGGGCCGACGTCGCGGACCGGGTACGCGCCTTCCTCGGCAACGCCTGGATCTGCGCGCACACCGCGCACACCGACTACCGCGTCCTGGCCGCCCACCTGCCCGGCTGGGAGCCCGCCGGCGTCCTGGACACCCTGCGGCTGGCCAAGGACGCGTTTCCCGACCTCGGCAAGTACAGCCTGGACAAGCTGATCGAGCACGTACAGCCCGACCTGCGTGAAGCCCCCGGCGCCCGGCACCGGGCCACTTTCGACGCCTTCGCCACCGCGCAACTCCTGATCGCCATGGCCTCCCGCTACAACACCTGGGACCAGCTGGTCGCCGCGGCCGCGCCGCCCGGCCTGCCCGGCGCCCCCGAACCAGAGAAGGACCCCACCCTGTGGTGACTTCCTCCGCGCCCCTGCGTATCGCGGTACTCGGCACCCACTCCACGGGCAAGACGACGCTCCTGAAGCGCATATCCGGCTGAAGGGCACGGAGGTCACTGGCCTGGTTGTCGCATGCGCGTCGGAACGTGCGCGACTACGAGACCGAGCCTGAGCACTCCGCGCTCCGACGCGATGCTGACCTTGCCTCGATCACGCTCATGACCCGGCGACTCACCCGGCCCGCCGTCCGGACAACGCATCCCTGCCCCGATCTGCCGAACCGTTCACGCTGCTTGATGCGTCACAGGTCCGATGGAAGCGGCGGCATCGCGAGCACGCGACGATGCCGTCCATCGCGTCGTTGCGGACCGCCTCGCGCTCGGCCGGGTCAGTGCACGACGCCGTCCGAGCCTGGGGCCGGCATGTTCGCCTGGGTCGCGCCCCCAGGGTCCTCCGTCACGGGCAGGCACTCGGCGAGCAGGTCGACGACGTCGCGCCAGGCTCGCTGCGCGTGCTGCGGGTGGTGGCCGACGCCGGGGACCGTGGGGTGGTCGACCGGCGGGTGGTGGAAGGCGTGCAAGGCGCCGCCGTAGACCGTGAGGCGCCAGTCGACGCCCGCGGCCTGCATTTCGGTGGTGAACGCGTTTCGTTGTGCGGGCGGCATGATCGGGTCTTCCGATCCGACCCCGGCCCACACCGGGCAGCGGATGCGCGTCGCCTCGCCCGGTCGGCCCGTGGTGGTCGCGTTGACTGTGCCGATCGCGCGCAGGTCGACGCCGTCGCGCCCGAGTTCCAGCCCGACGGCGCCCCCGGTGCCGTAGCCGATGGCGGCGATCCGGTCGGGGTCGGTCCGCGGTTCGGTGCGCAGCTCGTCGAGCGCCGCATGGCCGATGCTCCGCATCCGGTCGGGATCAGCGAGCAGCGGCAGGCAACGGGCCAGCATCTCCTCGGGGTCGCCCAAATAGCGCCCGCCGTGAAGGTCGAAGGCCAGCGCCACATATCCCAGTTCGGCGAGAGCGTCGGCCCGGCGGCGCTCTACGTCGCTGAGCCCCATGCCCTCCGGTCCGAGCAGCACCGCGGGCCGGCGGTCGGCACCGGCCGGGAGCGCGAGGTGCCCGATCATCGTCAGACCGTCGGCCGGATACTCGACCGTACGCGTCGTAATCGTCGTCATCGTCGTCATGAGACTGGACTGTAGGGATCGTCAAGCCCGGTCCGGCCGCCGTTCTGCCGCTGGCAGAGCAGTGCGGACATCCCTCTGAAATACGGCGAGGGCTCCTCCATCCCGTTGCCCCCCCCTTTTGACCCGTATCTCGGTCAGGCCTCTCACCGGTTCGAAGACGGGTCCTCCGCCAGGGCAGCGAAGACGTGGAGGATCAGGCGCCCCCGCCTGGGGGTGGTGTCGAGGTTCTCGGGGAGCGAAGCCGCTTCGAGCGCGCCGAGCCGGCGCTCGGGTTTCTGTCCGCCGGTGGAGACCCGGGCGTAACCGATCTTGATGTCGTCCGTACGGCGGGTTCGGCGAGAAGGAGTTCGGCGAGTTCCGGGGTCGCGGTCCCCCCGAATCCTCTCGAGAAACGGTGATCCGAGGTTGTTGAAACGTCGGGGCTCTCGAATAGCGGGCCAAGGGCCGTCGCGTTCTCAGGCCCAGTTCGGCAGATCGCTCCCCCACTGGGTCGGTGCATGGTCCCAGTTCACGGGTGCGCCGTCGTAGTGGACCGGGGGCAGGGCATGACGCAGCAGTCCGTAGGGCGATTCGGTCTCGGCGAGCCAGGACGCGGAATCGTAGGTGTCGGCTTCCCCCTGTGTCGGGGTGGGGCGGATGTCGTGCAGCAGCCAGGACGCTGTGCCTGCCAGGGAGAGGCGAAGATGACGCCCACCGCCGGTGGCCTGGCGGTCGCTCAGTGCGCGTAGGACGGCGGCGGCGAGCAGGTACCCGGTTCCGTGGTCCAGCGCCTGTGCGGGCAGTACACCGGGGCGGCCGTCGGCCGTGGCCTCGATCGCGGCGATGCCGGTACCGGCTTGGACCAGGCTGTCGAAGCCGCGACGCTCGGCCCAGGGGCCGGACCAGTCCCAGGCGCACAGTTGGGCCACGATGAGGTCGGGGTACCGGTCCAGGAGGGCGTCGGGGGTCAGTCCGTGCCGGTCCAGGGCACCGGGGCGGTAGCCGGTCACCACGACGTCCGCCTGGCCGAGAAGGTCCTCGAAGGCGTGCCGGTCGCCAGGGTCGCCGAGGTCCAGCAACGTGGAGCGTTTGCCCACGCCGGTGTCGGCGTGAGCATCTGCGTCCTCGGGGAACTGGGGGGCGTCCACGCGCAGCACGTCGGCGCCCAGCAGCGCCAGTGTCCGTGTGGCGACGGGGCCGGCGATGACGCGGGTCAGGTCCAGGACCCGCACGTCTTGGGCCGGTACGGGTGCGGGCGCCAGCGGCCGAGGGCTGCTGTGGCCCACGTGCCGCGTCTCGACCAGAGCCGGCCCGGCCGCAGCGGGTGCGGAAGCCACGGCCACGGCCAGGCCGCCTGCCGCGTAGACGGTCTCCTGGACCTGCCCGGCCGGACGCGATGCCAACTCCTTCGAGAGCACGCCCACCAGCTCCCGGTCCCCTCCCGTGTCCGCGATACCCAGGGCGCTGAGCAGCCGGGCCCGGTGGTGCGGGTAGTTGGCGTGGGTGCGGACCCAGCCGTCGGCAGCCGGCCAGAACCCGGACAGCGGGGCGAAAGACGTCGGGGCCCGGCCGTCGATTCGCAGGTGGCGTTCACTGACGAACGCGGTGGCCACCGCCGCCTCGTTCACCCGCACTGTGGGCATCGGTACGCGGTTGCGCAGCGCCAGCAGTTCCGCCGCCGCCAGCGAGGCCACTCCGACGCCAGCCCGCGCCAGTTCCCGCACCGGCAGACGCGACGGCAGGACAGCGCCCGCCCCCTGGAAGGACACGCTCCGAACCAGTTGGCTCCGACCCCCCATGACCGCCCAGGCGTGTGCGGTGGCCGCGTCCTCGGTACACGTCATCCGCTCATTGTGCGACACCGCCAGGATGGCGCCTCACTCGGCTCTGGCCTGCGCAGTCATTTCTCGCTGAGACGGGGGCCGAGGAACATCCGTGTCAGATCGTGCGCTAAGGGTTCGCCAGATGGTTTGGTGCTTTGACCTGGAGTGATTGAGCGTCGGAGCCTTCGTGGGTCGTTGTTTTCGATCTTCGGAGAGTTGTTGTGGCGGTCGAGTTCCTGACGGATGAGCAGGCGGCCCGGTCCGGGTCGTTCCATGAGGTGCCCTCGCAGGCGGAGCTGGAGCGGTACTTCTTCCTGGACGACGCGGACCGGGAGGCTGTGCGGGCGAAGCGGCGGTCGCACAACCGGCTCGGGTACGCGGTCCAGCTGACGAGCGTGCGGTTCCTGGGCCGGTTCATGCCGGACCCGCGGCAGGTGCCGGCGGAGGTGGCGGAGTACCTGGCGGGGCAGTTGGAGATTGAGGACGCCTCGTGCTTGAAGTTGTACGGCGAGCGGGACGGTACGGCCCGTACGCACGCCGGGGAGATCTAGCAGGCCGGGGACTGGCGGGACTTCGCCGAGGTCCGCGAGGAGTTGGCGGGGTGGCTGGACGCGCGGGCGTGGACGACGGGGGGGGCGGGCCGAAGGCGTTGTTCGGCGCGGCGGCGGGGTGGCTGAGCGAGGGCCGGGTGTTGCTGCCGGGAGTGAGCTGTCTGGCCAGGCTGGTGGGGTCGGTGCGGGAGGCGGCGAACCAGCGGCTGTGGGACACCCTGTACGGGACGCTCGGTGTGGGGCAGCGGGCGGTGCTGGACTCGCTGCTGACGGTGCCGCCGGGTGAGCGGGTCTCGGAGCTGGACCGGCTGCGCCGGGGGGTGCGGGTGTCGGGCCCGCAGATGAAGCGGGCCCTGGAGCGGGCGGAGGAGATCGCCGCGCTGGGGATGGGCGCCGTGGACGTGTCGGGGATACCGCCCCGGCGGCTGGCGGAGCTGTCGCGGTACGGAGTGGACGGGAAGGCGTCGCTGCTGCGCCGGCACTCCGACGCCCGGCGGCTGGCGACGCTGCTGGCCACCACCGTCTACCTGACCTCGCGGGCGGTGGACGACGCGCTGGACCTGCTGGAGGTGCTGATCGCGACGAAGTTGCTGGCGAGGGCGGAGCGGGAGAGCGCGAAGGAGAAGCTGAAGACGCTGCCGCGGGTGGAGCGGGCGTCGGCGAAGCTGGCGACCGCATTCCAGGTCGTGTTCGACACCACCAGCGAGCGAGCAGGTCGACACCGACACCGGGGAGATCGCCCCGTCGAAGGTCGAGAGCCTGGAGGGCATGTGGGCCGCGATCGAGCAGGTGGTGCCCCGCCACGAGCTGGCGGCGGCGATCGCCGCGCTGTTCGAGCTGACCCCGCCGCTGGACTCCGACGCGGATGAGGCATGGCGGGCCATGCTGGTCAACCGGTTCGGCACCGTGCGGCCGTTCCTGAAGCTGCTGATCACGGTGGTGGACTTCGACGCCACTCCGGAGGGCGAGCCGGTGCTGTCGGCTTTGTTGTCGCTGTCGGAGCTGATGGGCCGCAAGAAGGTCGGCCCGGCCGAGATCGGCACCGGCCTGCTCACCGGCTCCTGGCGGCGTCTGGTCCTGTCCGCCCCGCACCTGGAGCCCGGCACGGTGGACTGGAAGGCATACACGTTCTGCGTGCTGGAGCAGCTGCACCGGATGCTGCGCAGCAAGCAGGTCTTCGCCCGGAACTCCTCGAAGTGGGGTGACCCGCGGGCGAAGCTGCTGGCCGGTGAGGCGTGGCAGCAGGCCCGGCCCGCCGTGCTCGCCGCTGAGCCTGCCTGGGGAGGCCGACGCCCACCTGGCGGCGCGGGCGGCGCTGCTGGACGGCACCTACCGGGAGGTTGCGGGCCGGGTCCCGGACAACGCGCAGATCGTCTTCGACGACGACGGCCGGTTGCACTTCGCCGCCCTGGAGCCGGAGCCCGAACCGGCCTCCCTGCTGGACCTGCGCGCGGCGGTGAACGCGATGCTGCCGCGCGTGGACCTGCCGGAGGTGCTGCTGGAGGTGATGTCCTGGACCGGCGCCGACCAGGCGTTCACCTCGGTCACCGGCGGCGAGGCCCGGTTGAAGGATCTGAGCGTCACGATCGCCGGGCTGCTGGTCACCCACGGCTGCAACGTCGGCTACACCCCGGTGATGGGCGGTGCGGACGCACTGAAGTACGGGCGGCTCTCCCACGTGGACCAGACGTACTTGAGGTTGGCGACGTGCCGGGCGGCGAACGCGGCGCTCGTCGAGCACCAGGCGTCCATCCCGCTGGCCCAGGCGTGGGGCGGGGGCCTGGTGGCCTCGGTGGACGGGATGCGGTTCGTCGTCCCCGTGCCGTCGGTGTACGCGCGGGCGAACCCGAAGTACTTCGGGCGCCGGGGCGGCGCCACGTGGCTCAACATGATCAACGACCAAGCGGCCGGGCTGGGCGGGAAGGTCGTGGCCGGCACCCCGCGCGACTCCCTGTACGTGCTGGACGTCCTCTACGACCGTGACGGTGGCAAGCGCCCGGAGATGATCGTCACCGACACCGCGTCCTCCAGCGACATCGTGTTCGGCCTGCTGGCCCTGGCCGGGTTCGCCTGCGCCCCGCAGCTCGCCGACCTGCCGGACCAGAAGATGTGGCGCATCGACCGGACCGCCGGCTACGGAGCCTTCCAGAAAACGCGGCCCGCGGCCGGGTCGACCCGGCCCGGATCGAGCGGCACTGGGAGGACATCCTGCGGATCATCGGCTCCATCCACACCGGAGCTGTCCGCGCCTACGACGTGATTCGGATGCTGTCGCGCGACGGACGGCCCACCCCGCTGGGCGACGCGATCGCGCACTACGGGCGGATCGCGAAGACCCTGCACATCCTGCGCCTGGCCGACGAGCCCGGCTACCGACGGCAGATCAAGGTGCAGGCCAACCTCCAGGAAGGCCGCCACGCCCTCGCGCGGAAGATCTTCCACGGGCGGGCCGGACAGCTCTACCAGCGCTACCAGGACGGCATGGAGGACCAGATCGGCGCCCTCGGCCTGGTCCTCAACGCGCTCGTGCTATGCAACACCCGCTACATGGACGCCGCCGTGAACCAGTTGCGGACGGAGGGCTTCCACGTCCGCGACGAGGATGTGGCCCGCCTCTCGCCGTTCGTGCGCCACCACATCAACATGCTCGGCCGCCACTCCTTCCAGCTCCCCGACCTGCCCGGCGGGCTGCGGCCGCTCCGAGACCCGGACGCCTCCGACGAGGAGTGAGGACGGCCCGGCGTCCACCTGCGATCCGGCGGGACGGAGAGGTCCGGCACAGGGATTGATCGTTCGAGAATTCCCGCACTATATTGTGCGGGAATTCTCGAACGATTGGAGAGATGTGATGGCTGCGGCCCGTACGTACCACCATCCCGACACGGATGAAATCGCGCTCCCGCGCGTGCTGTTCGCACTCAGTGAGCCCCTGCGCCTGACGATGGTGCGCATCCTGACCGAGCGGGGCGAGGTCGACAGTCTCGAGCTGGGCCCGGATCTGCCGCGCTCGACGCTGACCCACCACACGAGCCTGCTGCGCGAGTCCGGCGTGGTCTTCGTCCGCGCCGAAGGACGCAAGTGCATGATCCGGTTGCGCACCGAGGATCTCGAGAACCGGTTCCCCGGCCTGGTACGAACCGTCCTGGCCGGCTACGAGGACGAAGCCGGCCAGGACGGGGCCGCGGGGGGTGCCAAGTGATCGGGAAGGTCTGGCCGCTGGTCGTCGCCGCGGTCTCCCTGGGTATCGACGCCTACGTACTTGCGGGCGTCCTGCCGGACATGGCCGACTCCCTGGCCACGACGGCCGGGGCGATCGGACTGGGCGTCACCGCGTTCACCGCCGCCTACGCGGCTGCGGGCCCGTTCCTCTCCCGCGCCCTGGCCGGCCGGTCGACCAGAACGGCACTGCTGGTCGCGCTCGGCGCCTTCAACCTCGGCAATCTCGCCACCGCACTGGCCCCCACACTCGGCGTCTTCCTCGCCTCCCGCGTCGTGGCGGGCGCGGGGGCCGGCGTGCTGACCGCGGTCGCCACGGCGACCGCCGGAGCGCTGGTGGCCGACCACGAACGCGGGCGCGCCATGGCCCTGGTGACCTTCGGCCTGTCCACCGGGACCGTCGCCGGTGTGCCGCTGGGCATGCTGATCGGCGAGCAAGTGGGGTGGCGCGGGACGATGGGCTTCGTCGTGCTCATCGGAGTGTTGAGCATGCTCGCCCTCGCCCTGCGTTCCGGCGCGCTGCCCCAGCTGCCTGCCGCTCGCGGCACAGGAACCCGCGCCGCGCTCAGCAGCCCGCGCGTCGCACTCGGCGTCGCACTGTCCTTCGTCCTGGGCACGGCCAGCCTCGGCCTCTACACCTACCTGCTGCCGATGGCCGACGAGCGCGGCCTGAACGGCTGGGGCTTCGCACTCGTCTGGGCCTGGGGCATCGGCGGCGTACTGGGCTCTGGCCTGATCGGCAAACCCCTCGACACGCTGGGCTCTCGCCGGCTGATGCCCGTCGTCCCGGCCTTTCTCCTCTCCTCCTTCCTCATCGTCTGGTTCACCGACCACCCAGCGGCATGGCTGATCGCCACCGCGGTCTGGGGTGCGAGCGGCTGGATCAGCGTGCCCGTCCTGCAACAGGCCCTCACCCGCGACCGCCCCGAGCAGGCCATGACCGTAGTCGCCTTCCAGATGGCCGCGATGTACCTCGGCTCCGCCGCAGGATCGGCGGCCGGAAGCGCCCTGCTCGCCGGAGGCACCAGCGCCGGCGCGCTGCCGGGATGGGCCGCGCTCGCAGCTGCGGGCGCCGTCGTGATCGCCTTGCTCATCGCCCGGCTGACGCCCCGGCCCGTATCCGCCGTGCCGCATGCCTCCCCCCTCACGCAGACTCCTGAGGCGCAGCACACGGCGGCCGAGTCACGCTGCCCGTAGTCAGCGGCGCGCATCGCCAGGGGCCGGCAGGCTGGTCGGCTCCGAGAGCGCTTCGGGGGACGGCTTGAAGTAGCGGCGCGAGTTCTCCGGCTTCTTGTGCCGGGACTTGGCCATCAGCATCAGCAGAGAGGCGCCCTGCTCCCCGAGGTGAGTCAGCGCGGAATGGCGGTACTCGTGCAGGTCCCAGCCGGTTCCCGGCCCGCGTACGGCAGTGTGGTCGTCCAGCAGGGCGCGGGCCAGGCCATAGGAAAGGCGGGCCAGGCCGGTGTCCGGGCACACATCGCGAGGACTGACGACCTTCCCCGGGCCGGGGCGGCGGTGGGTGACGAACACCGGCCCGTGGGTCCGGCCGCGCAGCAGTCGGGGCAGGAGCCGGGCGGTGCCGGCGTCCCAGTAGACGGTCTCCAGCACGAAGTCCTCACGGGCCCGGCCGCGGCGGCGTGCCTTGCTCCGGGCGCCCCTGGCCTTGACCGGACAACGGCGCGCGGCGAGGTCCAGGTTCTCGATGTTCACGCCGAGGATCTCCTCCGCGCGGGCGGCGCTCTCGTACAGCATCCGCCACAGCGTCTTCTCCCGCAGGTGGACCTCGCGCCCGGCGATCAACCGGTCCCCACGGCCACCTCCGCGCGGGCGGCGCTCTCGTACAGCATCCGCCACAGCGTCTTCTCCCGCAGGTGGACCTCGCGCCCGGCGATCAACCGGTCCACGGCCACCTTCGAGCGGGCCGGGGTCTCGGAATCCGGCACGGCCAGCCGCTTCGTCCAGGCCGGGACCGCCGGACCGTCGTAGCCGTACTCCGCGCACCAGCCCAGCCAGGAGAGCACCACCGCCCGGCGGGCGTTCCAGGTGTTGACCGCCGCGGTGCCCCACAGCAGTTCCAGGGCCTCGCCGATCTCGGCGGTCTTCGCACAATGCAAGTCTCACTGGCTGTTCGCTATCCGCTCGCGTGGTCGGCGGGGTTCGAACAGCATGCTGATTCGGGTGAGTTGGCCGGTCGGCAGGCATGGAAGAAGGGCCTCT
>NZ_JAGMUF010000104.1:0-961 GCF_019049125.1 Streptomyces sp. AC602_WCS936
CGCCAACTCACCCCGGAGCCGCTCCACTTCCCCCAGCTTCACCCCGAAAGGCTGCCCACCACCAGCCGAGATCACTCAACGTAACGAAGTACTACTAGGCAGTTTCGTTTGGATCAGTCGGTCGTTGGTCTGGGTGTGTCGTTGACTGATGCGCAGTGGGCGCGGATCGAGCCGTTGCTCCCGGACCGGACGCCGAAGCGGGGTGGCCGCTGGCGGGACCATCGTGAGGTGATCGACGCGATCGCCTACAAGTTCCAGACCGGCACCCAGTGGGTGCACCTGCCGGAGAAGTACGGCAACTGGCGGGGCGTCTACAACCGGCTGCGGATGTGGGCCGTCGACGGCACCTGGGAGCGGGTGTTCACCGCCCTGGTGACTCAGGCCGACGCGGACGAAGACGTCAGCTGGGCCGTGTCGGTGGACTCCACCGTCGTGCGCGCTCACCAGCACGCGGCCGGGGCCCGCAAAAAAGGGCCCCGGCCGACGAGCCGCATGACCACGCCATCGGCCGCTCCCGCGGCGGACTGACCACGAAGATCCACCTTGCCGCCGACGGCCGGTGCCGACCCTTGGCCTTCCACCTCACCGCCGGCCAGGCTGGCGACGCACCTGCCTTCACCGAGGTGATGGCCCGCCTCCGCGTTCCCCGACAGCGCGGTCGTCCGCGCACCAGACCGGACATGGTCCTGACCGACAAGGCCTACTCCTCCCGCCAGATCCGCGACCACCTGCGCAGACGCGGTATCCGGGCGGTGATCCCGGAGCGGGCCGACCAGCAGGCCAACCGGATGCGGCGCGGACCGGTCGGTGGCAGACCGCCGGCCTTCGACCGGGAGGCGTACAAGCAGCGCAACACCGTCGAGCGGTGCATGTGCGCCACGAGGCGCCTTGTTGTATCCCCGGCACAGCCGGGAGGAATTGGAGGGATATTCCTGGGCCTGATGGCTTACCTGGATCCGAA
>NZ_JAGMUF010000105.1:0-60060 GCF_019049125.1 Streptomyces sp. AC602_WCS936
GCCGGCCTGGCTCCATCACTACAATCACCACCGCCCCCACACCGCAACCGGCGGCAAACCACCCATCACCAGGTTGACCAACGTCCCTGGGCAGTACAGCTAGCCCAGCGCCTGCTGGAGGTCGGCGAGCAGGTCGTCGACGTTCTCGATGCCGACCGACAGCCGTACCAGGTCGGCGGGCACCTCCAGGGCCGAGCCGGCCGCGGAGGCGTGCGTCATGCGGCCCGGGTGCTCGATCAGAGACTCGACGCCGCCCAGGGACTCACCGAGCGTGAACACCTTCGCGCGGTTGCAGACCTCGACCGCCGCCTCCTCGCCGCCCTCGACGCGGAAGGACACCATGCCGCCGAACGCCTTCATCTGCTTGGCGGCGACCTCGTGCCCCGGGTGCTCCGGGAGCCCCGGGTACAGGACGCTCGTCACGCGCGCGTGCCGGGTGAGCATCTCGGCGACCTTGGTCGCGTTCTCGCTGTGCCGGTCCATGCGCACCGCGAGGGTCTTGGTGCCGCGCAGCACCAGCCAGGAGTCGAAGGGACCGGCGACGGCGCCCATCGCGTTCTGGTGGAAGGCCAGCTCCTCCCCCAGCTCCTGGTCGTTCACGATCAACGCGCCGCCGACGACGTCCGAGTGACCGCCCATGTACTTGGTCAGGGAGTGCACGACGACGTCCGCGCCGAGCGCCAGCGGCTGCTGGAGGTACGGCGTGGCGAAGGTGTTGTCGACGACGAGCCGCGCGCCGGCGTCCCGGGCGACCTGGGCGACGGCCGCGATGTCGGTGATGCCGAGCAGCGGGTTGGACGGCGTCTCCACCCACACGGCCTTGGTCTTCGGGGTGAGCGCCGCCCGCACGGCGGCGGGGTCGCTCGTGTCCGCCACCGACCACTCCACGCCCCACCGCGTGGCGACCTTGGCGAACAGCCGGAAGGTGCCGCCGTACGCGTCGTTGGGGATGACGACGTGGTCGCCGGGGCGCAGCAGCGCCCGCAACAGGCAGTCCTCGGCCGCCAGTCCGGACGCGAACGCGAGGCCGCGGCGGCCGCCCTCCAGGGCGGCCAGGTTCTCCTCCAGGGCCGTGCGCGTCGGGTTCGCGCTGCGGCTGTACTCGTAGCCGCCGCGCAGCCCGCCGACGCCGTCCTGCTTGTACGTCGACACCTGGTAGATCGGCGGGACCACCGCGCCGGTCTGCGGATCGGCGGTGTTGCCCGCGTGGATCGCGAGCGTCTCGAAGTGCTGACTGATGTGCCTGTCGCTCATGGGGACCGAGCGTAGCGGCGCGGACGGCTCCGTGCGTTTTCCACAGGCTCACGGGGCAGGTTGGCCAATTGTCGGCGCGGTCTGGTTCGCTTGAGACATGGAGATTCTCTGGGTCCTGATGGCACTGGCCATGCTGGCCGTGGTGCTGGTCCCCCTTCTGCGGCGCCGGCGGAACGCGGTCGGCCTGGTCCCGCCCGGCCACCCCGACGCGGCGGATCCCGCGAACTACGGCTTCGCCCGCGAGGAGGAGCTCGACATCCGCATGCCCGGTCCCGACCAGGACCTGCTGGAGGTCCTGGACCTGGTGCAGCGCACCCAGGACTACCGGGGGGCCCAGCAGCTGCTGGCCGGCACGGAGGCCGAGAGCGAGCGGCGCTGGCAGCGCGTGCAGGCCTTCGCGGGTGCCGCGTCGCTGGAGCTGGCGCAGCGGCCCGGCGGCGTCGGTGAGACACCGGGCGGCCAGTGGCTGCGGGTGTGGCGGGCCGAGGCCCCCAAGGACGCGGGCGGGGCGGCCGTGCAGGCCGAGTTCCTGGTGCAGCAGGCGTGGCGGACGGCGACGCCGGGTACGGACGAGTTCCGGATCATCATGGAGGAGGCGAAGGCGGCCTGCGGGGAGGCGGCGCTGCTTGCCCCCGGCGACCCGATCCCGTACATCGTCGAGCTGTCGGTGGCCCGCGGGCTCGGCTATCCGCGCGAGGAGTTCGAACAGCTCTGGCTGAAGATCCTCGACCGCGCTCCGAACCACATGGGGGCGCACCTGGCCGCCCTGCACTACTGGTGCGAGAAGTGGCACGGCTCCCGGGAGCTGGCGTACTCCTTCGCGGAGGCCGCGGCCGCCCGCGCACCGCGGGGTTCCCTCCTCGCGGCGATGCCCCTCTTCGCGGTCTTCGAGCACCTGCCCGAGATCACCATGGTCCGCAGCTTCCACCAGAGCGAGGTCGTCACCAAGGCGGTCCACGGCGCCCTGCACGCGGTGCACTCCGCCCGCCCCGACGACCCGATGCAGGCGCACGTCCGCCATCTGCTGGTGTTCTTCCTGGTCCGCGGCGAGCGCTGGTCCGAGGCCATGAACCAGCTGACAGTGATCGACGGCCACGTGGGCGCGCTGCCCTGGACCCTGTCCCCCGACCCGGCCGGGGAGTTCGCCGTCTACCGCGCCCTGGCGGTGGCGGGCTACGAGGCCAACGGCGGGAGCCCGGCGACACTCCCCCACTGACGGCTCGGCAGCGACGGCTGGACGCGGGACGGCCCGGCGGTGATCCCGCCGGGCCGTCCCGCTACCGTCCGCTCCCGTCAGCCCTCGGAGCGGGCGGGCAGCCGCCACCCCGGGCGCGGGAAGTGGCAGGTGTAGCCGTCCGGGTACCGCTGGAGGTAGTCCTGGTGCTCGGGCTCGGCCTCCCAGAAGGGGCCGACCGGCTCCACCTCGGTGACGACCTTCCCCGGCCACAGCCCGGAGGCGTCCACGTCCGCGATCGTGTCCTCGGCGACCCGCTTCTGCTCGTCGTCCACGTAGTAGATCGCCGAGCGGTAGCTCATGCCGATGTCGTTGCCCTGGCGGTTCCTGGTGCTCGGGTCGTGGATCTGGAAGAAGAACTCCAGAAGCGTGCGGTAGTCGGTCTGCTCGGGGTCGAAGAGGATCTCGATGGCCTCCGCGTGCGTACCGTGATCGCGGTACGTGGCGTTCGGCACGTCACCCCCGGTGTATCCGACCCGGGTCGCCGTCACGCCCGGGAGCCGCCGGACCAGCTCCTCCATCCCCCAGAAGCATCCGCCCGCAAGCACGGCCCTCTGCGTCTGCGCGGCCATCGCGGCCCTCCAATTTCCGTCACTCTGATCACTCGGGCTACTCGGCTGGCACACCGACATCCCACGTCCACCCTCGTCAACGCACGAGCGTTCCGAGCGATTCCGCGCCGTGCGGACGGGCGTATCGGTTCTGCCTCACTCGTTCGAGCGGTGGGCCGGCGCACGCGGTGGATAGTCTGGGGCGCGGGACCGGAATCGCGCCACGGTCGCCGCCTTGCGCCAGGCGATCGGGCAGATCGTCCCGGCCGCGCTGCCGGCGTTCACGCGGGAGCTGGACCAAGCGGCGGACCAGTCCCGGCAGGGCTCGGACCTGGCTCCCCTGCAACGCTTCATCGCCCAGTGGGCCGCCTACGTCCACATCCAGCGGCAACCGGACCTGGCAGCAGACCTGCGCAGCTGGGAGGAGATGGCAGAGTCGGGCGACGCCGCCCAGGCGCGCCAGGCCGCCTCGGAGATCGGCCGCCTCCTCGACCATGCACACGCCGCCGTCGGCCTTCCCTCCCGGTGACCACGGAGTGGCGGTGGGAGAACGACCCTGACCACGATCACGTGGCAGGCGGTGTACCCGTGCATGTGGTGGCGGAAGTGGAACGGCTGGCCGGTCAACACCGGACAGCCCGCCAGTCATGGATCATGGACCCGTGACGGAGTGGACGAAGGAGCCGGAACTCACTGCCTACCAGCGGTCGCTGCGGGACCGGCTGCTCGCGGCGCCCGTGGTCGCCGCACCCGAGCCCTGGCGGCCCGTCTTCGAGTACCGGTACGGCGTGCCCGTCGGCGGTCTGCTCGGGATCGGCTTCGCGACGCATCCGGACACCGGTCACGATCTGGTGATGGTCGTCTCCAACGACGGGCACGGTCTCTTCGAGGCCGTCACCGGCGAGAAGATCGCCAGGGACCGCGACCCCGATCCCGAGGACAGCACCCCGGACACCGTCGCCGACCTGTCGTGCCCCGGACTGGGGCCGGTCGCCGGGAGCCGCGTACGCATCGCCGGGCTCTTCGGCGGCGGACTGCACACCACAACCGGGGACGGCTGGTGCCTGGACGTGGCCACGCCGGCCTGGCCGCACGAGCGCGTCCTGCTGTCCAGTGGCGACGACTTCCACGCCGGTCCGCACGGAGAGCGGTGGTGGCACATCTTCCACGCGCACTACTCCACGTTCCGCGCCGCCGGTTTCTCACCCTCCGGTCGCACGCTCGCCGTGGCCACGAGCAGCGACCTCTCCCTGTGGACGCGCGGGACGGACAGAGGGCGCCCCGACGGTGCCGAGTGATGTCCTGCGCCCTTCCCGTCACTCCGTCCGCCGCAACCCCGTCACCAACACCCCCACCAGCCGCCGGGCGTCGTAGCGCGCGTCGTTCTCCGCGCCGATGCAGAGGTTGCCGACGCCGCGCATGAGTTCGTAGGCGGTCAGGTCGGAGCGGATCTCGCCGGCGGCGGACGCGGTGTCGAGGAGGCTGGTGCAGACCGGCACGAGGCGGTCGAGAAAGTACGCGTGCAGCGTCTCGAAGCCGGCGTTGTCGGACTGGAGCACACCGGCGAGGCCGTGCTTGGTGACCAGGAAGTCGACGAAGAGGTCGATCCACCGGGCGAGGGCGGTGTAGGGGGTCGGGCTGCTGGCCAGCAGCGCGGGGCCGGCCTCGGCGCAGGCCTCCACCTGGTGCCGGTAGACGCCGATGATGAGGTCGGCCCGCGTCGGGAAGTGGCGGTAGATCGTGGCCGTACCGACGCCCGCCTCGGCCGCGATGTCGCGGACCGGTGCCTCCACGCCGGACCTCACGAACACCGCGGCGGCCGCGTCCAGGAGGGTCTCCTGGTTGCGCCGGGCGTCCGCCCGTTTGGGGCGGTCGGTGCGGCCCGCGGCCTCGTCGGCGTCCACCATCGCGTCGTTCCCTCCAGCTACCGGCATTGCTAAACGGGACACCGTTCCGTATCGTCAAACGGGACGGCGTTCCGGTTATCCATCATGCCAGAGCCCGGAGCCGTCGTGCCATGCCGTGCCCTGCCGTGCGCCCGCGCGCACCGCTGCTCCCTTCCCTTCCCTCGACGGAGGAACACGATCATGCAGTACCGCACCCTGGGCCGCACCGGTGTCCAGGTCAGCTCCCTCGCGCTCGGCGCCATGAACTTCGGCGCCATCGGCCGCACCACCCAGGACGAGGCCACCGCCATCGTCGACGCCGCCCTGGAGGCCGGGGTCAACGTCATCGACACCGCCGACATGTACGGCCGGGGCGAGTCGGAGGAGATGGTCGGCAAGGCCGTCGCCGGCCGCCGCGAGGACATCGTGCTGGCCACCAAGGCGGTCATGCCGATGAGCGACGAGCGCAACCACCGGGGCGCCTCGCGCCGCTGGCTGGTCACGGAGCTGGACAACAGCCTGCGCCGCCTCGGGGTCGACCACGTCGACCTGTACCAGATCCATCGGTGGGACCCGACCACCAGCGACGAGGAGACGCTGTCGGCCCTGACCGACCTGCAGCGCGCGGGGAAGATCCGCTACTTCGGGTCCTCGACCTTCCCCGCGTACCGCATCGTGCAGGCGCAGTGGGCCGCCCGCGAGCACCGCCTGGGCCGCTACGTCACCGAGCAGCCCAGCTACTCCGTCCTCCAGCGCGGGATCGAGAGCCACGTCCTGCCCGTGACCGAGGAGTACGGGCTCGGCGTGCTGGCGTGGAGCCCGCTGGCGTCGGGATGGCTGTCGGGCGCGGTGCGGGCGGGCCGGGAGATCGCCACCCACCGGTCGGCGTTCATGCCGGAGCGCTTCGACACCTCGCTGCCCGCCAACCGGGCCCGGCTGGACGCCGTCGAGCGGCTGGCCCGGGTCGCCGACGAGGCCGGGCTGACCATGATCCAGCTCGCGCTCGGCTTCGTGACCGCGCACCCCGCCGTGACCAGCGCCCTCATCGGCCCCCGCACCCTGGACCACCTGCACGCGCAGCTCGCCGCCGCCGACACCGTGCTCCCCGGCGACGTGCTGGACGCGATCGACGAGATCGTCGCGCCCGGCACCGACCTGGCGGCGCACGAGAAGTTCGACACGCCGCCCGCGCTGCTCGACCCGTCGCTGCGGCGGCGCCGGATCCCGGTCCCGGCCGGGCTCACGGGCGCGCGGTAGCCGGCGCGCCGTCCTGCGCCTGCCCGGCCCGCTCCTTCAGGAACTCCTCCCACGTCCGCCGGCCCGTCCGCGCCCCCTCCAGCGTCAGGTTGGCGCCCGCGCGGTAGGCGCGGCCCGCCTTGCCGGGGATGCGGACCGGCAGCCGCGGACGGCGGCGCCGGCCGTGCAGGGCCAGGTAGGGGCGGACCAGGGCGGGCAGGTCGTGGACCTCGGGGCCGGTCAGGTCGGGGACGCGGCCGGAGGGGGCCGCGAGGGCCAGTTCGGCCAGGCGGGCGGCGACCTCGCGGGAGTCGACGGGCTGGAGGCGCAGGCCGCCGGGGACGGGGAGGACCGGCAGCTTGGCCATCTTCTCGATCATCGTCAAGGTCAGCTCGTGGAACTGGGCCGCCCGCAGCACCGTCCACCCGATCCCCGAGTCGGCGATCGCCCGCTCCGACTCCAGCTTGGTCCGCAGCCACGCCAGCGGCACGCCGTCCGCGCCGACGACCGAGATGTACACGAGGTGCCGTACGTCCGCACGGGCCGCGGCGTCCACCAGGGTGCGGGTCGCCCGGTCGTCGCCCTTCGGGCCGCCCGCCAGGTGCAGGACGGTGTGCACTCCGTCGACGGCGGCCTCGACGCCCTCACCGGTGAGGAGGTCGCCGGTGACGTACGTGACGCCGTCGGCGGCGGGACGGGCCCGCCGGGTGAGGATCCGCACCTCGTGACCGGCCGCCCGCAGCAGCGGGACGACATGGCTGCCGAGGGTGCCCGTGCCACCGGTGACCAGGAGGGGGGTGGTGGGGGTCGTGGGGTACGTCATGTCTGCTCCCGGGGTCCTGGCGTCCGGGGGGAGCGGGTATGAGGCCGCCCCGCCCGGACGTCCGCCGTGTGTGTCCGTGGCGGTATGACCCGGGGCGGGGCAGCCGTGTGACAGGAAGGGAGAAGAAATCTCCCCGCCGGTCAGATCGTCGCCGTGTCGATCACGAAGCGGTACCGCACGTCGCTCGCCACGACCCGCTCGTAAGCCTCGTTGATCTCGGACGCGGCGATCAGCTCAATCTCGGCGCCGATGCCGTGCTCGGCGCAGAAGTCCAGCATCTCCTGGGTCTCGGCGATGCCGCCGATCATGGAGCCGGCGAGGGTCTTGTTGCCGCCGATGAGCGAGAACAGGTTCAGGGCGATCGGCTCCTCGGGGGCGCCGACGTTCACCAGGGCGCCGCCGGTCCTGAGCAGACCGAGGTAGGAGCCGAAGTCGAGCGGCGCGGAGACCGTGGAGAGGATCACGTCGAAGGTGCCCGCCAGGTCCTCGAAGGTCTGCTCGTCGCTGGTCGCGTAGTAGTGGTCGGCGCCCAGCCTCAGGCCGTCGTCCTTCTTGCGCAGCGACTGGGAGAGGACGGTGACCTCGGCGCCCATCGCGTGGGCGATCTTGACGCCCATGTGGCCGAGGCCGCCCAGGCCGATCACGGCGACCTTCTTGCCCGGGCCGGCGCCCCACTGCTTGAGCGGGGAGTACGTGGTGATGCCCGCGCACAGCAGCGGCGCGGCCTCGTCGAGCGACAGCCCGTCGGGGATGCGGACGGTGAAGGCCTCGGCGACGACGACCTTCTGCGCGTAGCCGCCGTAGGTGGGCTCACCGTCGTAGCCGACGGCGTTGTACGTGCCGACGCTGCCCTTGAGGCAGTGCTGCTCCATGCCGGCCTTGCAGTTCTCGCACTCGCGGCAGGAGTCGACGAGGCAGCCGACGCCGACGCGGTCGCCGACCTTGAACTCGGTGACGCCGGGGCCGACGGCCTCGACGACACCGGCGATCTCATGCCCCGGGACCATCGGGAAGATGGCCTCGCCCCAGCCCTCGCGGGCCTGGTGGATGTCGGAGTGGCAGATGCCGGCGAACTTGATGTCGATCAGGACGTCGTGCTCGCCCACCTCGCGCCGCTCGATGGTGGTGCGCTCCAGCGGAGCCTTGGCGGCGGGTGCTGCGTACGCGGCGACAGTGGTCATGCCGGGTTCTCCGGGATTCTCTTGGCTTGACTGGGTGATGCCTCCACCCTGCCTGCGACCTGCGGATCCACCCAGACCACGGCTTTGCGTACGACCGGCGTGCGTACCACTGGCGGGGACAGTCTCCTGTGCGTACGACCGGGAATACGTCCGGCGATACTGGAAGCATGGATGGACAGCTTGACCGGCGGGCCGAACTGAGCGAGTTCCTGCGCACCCGGCGGGCCCGCCTGAAGCCGGAGGACGTGGGGCTGGAGTCGTTCGGGCGGCACCGCCGGGTGCCGGGGCTTCGGCGGGAGGAGCTGGCGCAGCTGGCCGGGGTGTCGGTGGCGTACTACACGCGTCTGGAGCAGGGCAACGGGCAGAACGTGTCGGTGGAGGTCCTGGACGCCATCGCGCGGGCCCTCAGGCTGACCGACGCGGAGCAGGCCCACCTGACGCATCTGGCGCGGCCGAGGCAGCAGCGCCGGCGGGCCGGTGCCCCGCGGGGCAAGCAGCCGGTGCGGGTGGCGCTGCTCCAGTTGCTGGAGTCGATCGACACGGTCCCCGCGTACGTGACGGGCCGCCGCTCGGAGATCCTCGCCTGGAACCGGATGGCGGCCGCCCTCTTCGGCGACTGGGGCAAGCTGCCCGCCGCGGAGCGGAACTGGGCGCGGCTGGTCTTCCTGAACCCGGACTACCGCGAGCTGTTCGTGGACTGGGACCAGAAGGCGTACGACATGGTCAGCTTCCTGCGCATGGACGCGGGCCGGCACCCGGACGATCCGCGGCTGTCCGCGCTGGTCGGCGAACTGTCCGTGAAGAGCGAGGAGTTCCGGCGGCTGTGGGCCACGCACGACGTCAAGGAGAAGAGCTACGGCGTCAAGCGGGTGCGGCACCCGCTGGTCGGTGACCTGACCCTGTCCTTCGAGACGTTCCGCCTCGTCGACGACGAGGAGCAGTGCTTCGTGACGTACCACGCGGAGACGGGCTCGCCGTCGGCGGAGGGGCTGCGGCTGCTGGCCAGTTGGGGGACGGACGCGGCGGCCACCACCACCGTCACGCCGTGAGCGTGCCCTGATTCAGCGCCGCGACACAGGCACGTCTTCCGCAACGATGTCGGCGAAGGCCGCCCGGGCCGGCGGCGACAGCGCGTCCCAGCGGCGTACCGCCCAGCCGACGGACAGCGGCGGCAACGCCGGGATCGGGACCAGGCGCAACGGCCCGTTCTCCGTGGCGGCGGGCAGACCCGGTACGGCGGGTACGACGGCGTGTCCCAGGCCGAGTTCGGCGAGCAGCAGGGCGGTGTCCCAGTCGGCGACGCTCGTGTTCGAGCCGGTCCCGACGCCCAGTTCCCTGAAGGCTTCCTCCAGCAGCCCGCCCGAGGTCGAGTTCGGAGGGAGGCGGACGAGGTGGCTGTCGACGAGGTCGGACACCTCGATGTGCGCCCGTGCCGCGAGCGGGTCGTCCGCCCGGGCCGCGAGCACCCAGGGCAGGTCGACGACGGGCCGCTGCTCTATCCCGCGTACCGAACCGGCGATGGTGATCCAGGCGAGGTCCAGGTCGCTGGAGAGCAGTGCGTCGAAACAGTCCCGGCTGGAGGTCTCGGTCCGGAACTCCAGGCTCACTTTGGGGTACCGGCGGCGGAAGGAGACGATCGCCTCGGCCATGAAGTGCCGCACGGTCGTGCCGCCGGTGGTGATACGTACGGAGCCGCCTTCTCCGTCGACGAGGTCGCCGAGGCGGCGCAGCGCGAGATCGAGACCGGCGATCCCGCCGGCGGCGGCTTCGCACAGGATGCGCCCCGCGGCCGTGGGCACGACTCCGCGTGGCTGGCGTTCCAGCAGGCTCGCGCCGCTCTCCCGCTCCAGCCGCTTCACGTGCTGGCTCACCGCCGACTGCGTACAGCCCAGGTCGCGGGCCACGGCGCTGAGGCTCCCGGCCCGGCACACGGCAACGAACACGCGCAGGTCGTCCAGGGTCATGGACCCAAGGTACAGCTTGGGAGTAGTGAGTAATTCCCAGGATTGACTGGGGTGTTGCGGGCCAGCAGGATCGTACTGCGGTCCAGGCGGCAACCCGTCCGGTGCCCTCGCGCGGATCCGGACCGAGCGACGGCGCCGTCCGGGTGCCGACCCGGCGACCGCGGTGCCGCCCCGTCTGCCGTGCAGCCGGAGGCCCGAACTGCCGGAAGGACCTCGCCCATGACCACCTCCCCCGTACGTCCGGACACGGACGCCGCCACACCCCCGTGGACCGTGGCCGTACTCGGCCCCGGCGGGGTCGGCGGACTGCTGGCGGCGCTGCTCGCCCGTGCGGGGCACCGGGTGATCTGCCTGGCGGGCCCGGCCACGGCGGCCACCCTGCGTGAGGACGGGCTGCGCGTGCGCAGTGCGCAGTTCGGCGACCTCTCCGTGCCGGTGGAGGCGGCCACTGAGCTGCGGGAGCCGGTCGACCTGTGCCTGGTGACGGTCAAGGGCACCCACCTGGCGGCGGCCTTGGAGAAGGTCCCGCGTCAGATGCTCGACGAAGGGCTCGTACTGCCGCTCCTGAACGGCGTCGAGCATCTCGCGGGGCTGCGCCGGCACTTCGGGGAGTGCCGGGTGGTGGCGGGTGTCGTCCGGGTGGAGTCGACTCGCGTCGCACCGGGAGCCGTCGAACACGGCAGCCCGTTCACCGAGATCGACGTGGCGGGGCCCGCCGAACGGCTCGGGGAGTTGTGTGACGCCCTCCGCGCCGCGGGCGTGACGGCCCAGGTGGTCGGTGACGAGTCCGCGCTGCTCTGGACCAAGCTGGCCTTCCTCGCGCCGTTCGCGCTGCTCACGACGTGGTACGGGATGACGATCGGCGACGTGCGCGCCAAACGCCGCGCGGAGCTGTCCGCTCTGGTCCGGGAGGCGGCCGCGGTCGGCGAAGCCTGTGGGGCGTCCATCGACGTCACGCGGTCCCTGGCACTGTACGAGGCGTTCCCGCGCGGCGCCCGGTCATCGATGCAGCGGGACGCCGAAGCGGGGCGCCCACTGGAGCTCGACGCCATCGGAGGCGCGCTGCTGCGCGCCGCCCGGCGGCACGGCGTCTCCGTCCCTCTCGCGACACGGCTGGTGACGGACCTGAGGCGGCGCCACGGTAGTTGATACGCGCGGTCGAGTGTGTCGTGGCCCTGCGCATGCCCTTCCGAAAAGCGCGGACAATCCGCGGAAAGTGTCATTTGACCGCTCAGGTGAGCGGGGTGAGGACAAAAGCCGTCGGAGTGTTCACGCTTTTTGGGAACACCCTCACACCGGGAAGGCGCCCCGGCTCACCGCGGCGACGAAGGGCGCCCAGGCGCGGGCGGGGAGGAGGAGGACGGTGCCGTCTCCGTCGCCGTCACGGGAGACCTTGGAGTCCCGGACGGGGGCGAGGCCGGAAACGCCGTCGGCGTAGCTGTAGCTGTAGCTGTCATTTATGCACAGCTCGCTTCGGATACTTGCCGTTTCGGCAGTCCTCCGCCGCTTGCTCAATGAGCCTCAAGGACGGCTCGGGAGGAAGCGCGGCGGCTCTGAGCCGACCATATGCCTTCGCATACTGCTTGACGAGGCGCGGATCATCAACCAACTGCCCGCTGTACATCCCCTCTGTGTGGTTGCCGGCCGGGGAAACGACGGACGCCCGCCACCCCGGGTGAGAGGTGACGGGCGCCGACGACGGGACGAGCGGGACGGACCGTTGGCGTCAGACCGCCGAACCCGCCTTCCACTGGGCCCAGTCCATGTTCCAGCCGTTGAGGCCGTTGTCCGGGGCGATGGTCTTGTCGCCGGTGTTCTGGACGACGACCACGTCGCCGACGATGGAGTTGTCGTAGAACCAGGAGCCCGGCGTGTTCGGGTCGTCGGCGCCCTGGACGTCGGCCAGGCCCACGCAGCCGTGGCTGGTGTTGGCCTTGCCGAAGATGCCCTTGCTCCAGTAGTTGCCGTGGATGAAGGTGCCGGAGGTGCTCAGGCGCATGGCGTGGGGGACGTCCTTGATGTCGTACTCGCCCTCGCCGTCGTCGTCGGTGAAGCCGACGGTCGCACCGTTCATCCGGGTCTCCTTGAACTTCTCGGAGATCACCATCTGACCTTCGTAGGTCTTGTTCTCGGGGGAGCCGGCGGAGATCGGGATGGTCTTGATCGTCTTGCCGTCCTGCGTGACCTTCATCTGCTTGGTCTTGGCGTCGACGTACGAGACCTGGTTGCGGCCGATCTTGAAGGTGACCGACTTCTGCTGGACACCGTAGACGCCCTCGGCGCCCTCGACCCCGTCGAGCGCCAGCTTGAGGGTCACGGTGGAGCCCTCCTGCCAGTAGTCCTGGGGGCGGCAGTCCATGCGCTGGGTGCTGAACCAGTGGCAGGCGACTTCCTGGCCGCTGGTGGTGTTGACCGTGACGCCCTTCTGGACGGCGGCCTTGTTGGTGATCTCCTTGTCGAAGTTGATCGACACGGGCATGCCCACGCCGACGGTGGTGCCGTCGTCCGGGGTGAAGGTGCCGATGAAGCTGTTCTTCGGGGAGACCGTGGTGAACGACGCGTTCTCGTGGGCGGCGCGGCCCTCGGAGTCCGTGGCGGTCGCCGTCACCTCGTAGGTAGTGGCGCGCTCCAGCTGACCGCTGGGCTTCCAGCTCTTCTTGTCGGCGGATATCTGGCCCTCGACCGCGGTGCCGTCCTTGGCGGTCATCTTGACCTCGGTGAGCGTGCCCTTGCTCACGGTGACGGTGGCGGAGTTGTTGATGGAGGCGTTGTCGGAACCGTCTCCAGGAGTGATCTTGATCTGGGCCTCGGAGGACTTCTTGGCCGCCGCCTTGTCGGCCTCGGCCTGCGAGGTCTTGCCGTCCCCACCCGCGGAGGTGTCGGCGTCGCCGCTGGAACATGCCGAGAGCACCAGCACACCGCCGAGCAGTGCGGACGCGGCCGCCAGGCCCTTGCGCCGCTTACCGTCCGTCATCACACGCTTCTCCATCGTCGCCGATTCCCGTGAGCCCGAGATTCCCCGTCAAGACTTTCAACGCTACGACCGGTTCGTCCCGTTCCACATCGGTCTCCGGTGTGGGGCATACCACGTTTCCGCTCGGGGGCGGAGGCGTGCGGCGGTACGGGGGCGGTCCGTGCGCTCCGTGAGACGACGAAACCCCGGACGGTGGTTGCCGCCCGGGGTCACGAATTTCCCCACACCGCGTCAGCCGACCGTCATTTCATCGTCTTCCGGGTCGTTCTCGTCGCCATCTTCCTCGTCCGGGTCCCACTCGGGCGAATCGGGGTCGTAGTCGATCTGCTCACTGCTCCAGGAGGCCTGCTGGAGCTCCACTCCGGGCACCTCGCCGACCAGGTCGAACGGGTCGACGAGGTAGGCCAGGGCCTCGGCGGTGTCGTCCGTCACAGCGCTCTCGGCGTGCGCCCGCTCGGCGTCGGACAGGTCGCCGTCGCCGGCGACGGCCTGCAGCGCGGCACCGGTGACGGCCTGTTCGTCGTCGACCTCGAGGACGAGGTCGACGCGAATCCGCACAAAACGTGATGTCTGAGGAGTGCTCATGCCCGGAGCGTAAGGCCGACCGCTCCCGTGACTTTCCTGTGACCCGCGCCTTTCACTAACATCTGCCCACACGGCCAATTCGCCAGCGCCACAAGGGGATCGATATTCCGTGTCATCCGCTCGCCGTCCGTTGCTGACCGCCGCCGCCGCGGGCGGTCTGCTGTGCGCCCTGTGGTTCGTCCCGTCCGCGAACGCGACCCCGGAGACACCGGTGCTCGCGTCCGCCGCCGCGAGCCCGTCTCCGCAGGTCACCGAGCAGGCCAGAGCCGCCTCAACGGGCACGGCGGCCACCGGTGAGGACACGGCCCGCCTGGCCGACACCGGAAGCTTCGACAGCACGCCCTACGTCGTCGGCGGCGCCCTCTGCCTCGGACTGGGCGTCGGCTTCGTCGGGTACTCGGTGCGCCGGGAACGCCTTGAGTTTTAGAGGACTTGACGTTCTTTTGGGATTTTTGACCCGGTGAGAACACGGAGGGCCCCTGTCACTTCGACGGGGACCCTCCGTGTTCGGCGGGAATCGCTAGCGCAGCGGCCCGGTGACCGTCTCCGCCGCCGCGACCAGGCGCCCGTCGCGCACGAACGCGTCGGCCGCGGCGAGGTCGGGTGCCAGGTAGCGGTCCGGGCCGGGACCCTCCACACCGGCCGCCCGTACGGCGTCGATGACGGCCTGGGACGCCGGAGCCGGGGTCAGGCCCTCGCGGAGCTGGATCGCGCGCGTGGCGGCGTACAGCTCGACGGCGATCACCCGGGTGAGGTTGTCGACGGCCGTGCGCAGCTTGCGCGCCGCCGACCAGCCCATGGACACGTGGTCCTCCTGCATCGCGGAGGACGGGATCGAGTCCGCCGAGGCCGGTACGGCGAGCCGCTTCAACTCGCTGACCAGGGCGGCCTGCGTGTACTGGGCGATCATCAGGCCGGAGTCGACACCGGCGTCGTCGGCGAGGAACGGCGGCAGGCCGTGGCTGCGGTTCTTGTCCAGCAGCCGGTCGGTGCGCCGCTCGGCGATGGAGCCGAGGTCCGCGACGGCGACGGCGAGGAAGTCGAGGACGTAGGCGACCGGGGCGCCGTGGAAGTTGCCGTTGGACTCGACGCGCCCGTCGGGCAGGACGACCGGGTTGTCCACGGCCGACGCCAGCTCGCGCTCGGCGACGAGACCCGCGTGGGCCATCGTGTCGCGTCCGGCGCCCGCGACCTGCGGGGCGCAGCGCACCGAGTAGGCGTCCTGGACGCGGGGGGCGTCGTCCTGGTGGTGTCCGGTGAGGCCCGAGCCCTTGAGTACGGCGGCCATGTTGGCGGCGCTGGCGGCCTGCCCGGGGTGCGGGCGGATGGCGTGCAGCTCGGGGGCGAGCACCTTGTCGGTGCCGAGCAAGGCCTCCATGGTCAGCGCGGCGGTGATGTCGGCGGACTTGTAGAGGGTGTCGAGGTCGGCGAGGGCCATGACCAGCATGCCGAGCATGCCGTCGGTGCCGTTGAGGAGGGCGAGGCCCTCCTTCTCGCGCAGCTCGACCGGGGCGATCCCGTGCTCGGCGAGCAGTTCACCGGCGGGCCGTACGGTGCCGTCGGGGCCCTCGGCGTCGCCCTCGCCCATGAGGGTGAGCGCGCAGTGCGAGAGCGGGGCCAGGTCGCCCGAGCAGCCGAGGGAGCCGTACTCGTGCACGACCGGGGTGATCCCGGCGTTCAGCACGTCGGCCATGGTCTGCGCGACCTCGGGGCGGACGCCGGTGCGCCCGGAGCAGACGGTCTTCAGCCGCAGGAACATCAGCGCCCGGACCACCTCGCGCTCGACGCGCGGGCCCATCCCGGCGGCGTGCGAGCGGACGATGTTGCGCTGGAGCTGCGCCCGCAGGTCGGGGCTGATGTGCCGGGTCGCCAGGGCACCGAAGCCGGTGCTCACGCCGTACACGGGGTCCGGCTTGGCGGCCAGCGCGTCCACGATGCCGCGCGCCGCGGCCAGGGCCGCCACCGCCTCCTCGGAAAGCTCGATCCGGGCGCCGTCGCGCGCCACGGCGAGGACGTCGGACGCGGTGACCCCGGACGTCCCCACCACCACAGTGTGCATATCCATATTCAGGAGCGTACGCAGTGAATTCGATGATGTCACGAGGGGGTACGTCACAGATGCGTGCCACTTGCGCCCCTTACCGGCACCGGGCCTACGGGGCGTGCCGCCCCCGGAACCGCCTGCGCTCCCCGCCCTCCTCCCGCGACGGTTCGTCCGCCAGTCGTACGACGGGGTCGTCGGGCCCCTCGCGCCCCGCGACGACCGGCCCGGCCGCCCGTTCGGCCTTGGCCCGGTACTGGGCGGCGTCCGCGAGCCGGAACAGGCGGCGGGCGGACGGAACCGGTCCGACGGGGTCCTCGGTGGACGCGACGCCGCAGGCCACGCCGTCGCCGAGCTCCAGCTCGGCCGCCCGGCGGCACAGCTCCTCGGCCGCCTTGACCACCGCGTCGGCGGGCGGGCCGACCGCGAGCAGGCAGAACTCGTCCCCGCCGAGCCGCGCCGCGAGTGCCCCCGGCAGCATCGCCCCGCACAGCGACAGCACCGAGCCGAAACGCTCCAGCAGCCGGTCGCCGACCGCGTGTCCGTGTGTGTCGTTGACCCGCTTCAGACCGTTCAGGTCGCAGACGACGAGGCTGACGACGACGTGCTCCGCGCGGTGCCGCTCGACGGCCTCGTCCAGTGCGGCGTCCACCGCGCGGCGGTTGGCCAGCCCGGTGAGCGCGTCCGTGTAGGCGAGGCGCCGCACCTCCTCCAGCCGCTCGGTCTGCGCGATCCCGGCGGCGACCACCGAGGCCAGCACGGTGGCGAAGTCGGCGTCCGCCCGCTCGAAGACGCGCTCCCCCACCGGACGGGCCACGTACAGCTCGCCCCAGGCCCGGCCGTGCAGCACGATCGGCGCCACCACGCAGCAGCCGCGCCCCCGGCGGCGCAGGGCGGCGACGCGCTGGTGGACGTACCCGGGACGCCCCGCGGCGGGGCCCTCGGCCGTCTCGACCCAGGCGTCGGGCTCGCCCCCGCCGGCCCAGCGCTCGTGCAGGAACTCGGTGATCTCCGCGAACTGGTGCACCGGGTAGGACTCGTCCTCCGGGAACTCCTCCTCCCCCTCGGCGCGCTCGCCCACGTTCACCAGGACCCGCAGCCGGCCCAGCTCGCGCTCCCACACCGACAGCGCCGCGAAGCTGCCGCCCAGCGCCAGACACCCGCCCAGCGCCGCGGCCCGCCACGCCTCGCGCGTGCTCTGCGCGGCGGCCATGCCCTGCGCCAACGCCACCACGGCCGTGAGCCGCCTGTCCTCACCCATCACTCCAGGCTAGGGAGTTTTATGGAGAAAGGGGACTCAAGTGGGTCGAAATGGGGCGCCCATCAGGAGGGCGCGGCCTCACTCCCCCGGCCAGCGCGGCGCGCGCTTCTCGTTGAACGCCGCGACGCCCTCCGCCCGGTCACCGGAGAACGCCACCGACCGCCACGCGGCGTCCTCGACCTCCAGCCCGGCCCGCAGGTCGAGGCCGTGCCCGAGCCGCAGCGCCCGCTTGGCCGCCCGCAGTCCCACGGGCGAGTTCGCGGCCATCCGGGAGGCCAGCTCCAGCGCTTCCTCCCGGTCCCGGCCCTCCTCCACGAGCTGGTCCACGAGCCCCAGCTCCCGGGCCTCGGCGGCCTCCACCCGCCGCGCCGTGAACACCAGCTCGGCGGCGCGCGCGGCCCCCACCCGGCGCGGCAGCAGCTGCGTACCACCGCCGCCGGGGATCACGCCGACGGACACCTCGGGCAGCCCCACCACCGCCGTCGGGTCGGCCACGATCACGTCGCAGGACAGCGCCAGCTCGAACCCGCCGCCCAGCGCGAACCCGTGCACGGCCGCCACCGTCGGCACCGGCAGCTCCAGCACCGCGGTGTACGCGCCCCGCGTCACCGGGCGCTGCCGCAGCAGGTCGGCGTCGGAGAAGGAGTTGCGCTCCTTGAGGTCGGCGCCGACGCAGAACGCCCGCTCGTGCGTGGAGGTCAGCACCACGACCCGTACGCTCGGGTCCTCTCCCAGGGCCGCGCAGGCCGCGCCGACGGACCGGGCCATGGCGGTCGAGACGGCGTTCATGGCCTTCGGCCGGTCGAGCGCGAGCTCCGCGACATGCCCGTCCGCGTGCCGCCGCACCAGGACGAACTCTCCGAACCGCTCCTCGCTCATGACACCCTCCGGTTAACGCGGGTTAACAACTGGACGGCCCGATCATCGCAGGCGGACCCGCTCGGGGAAAGGCCGGGCGCGTCCACGCCCTCACACCTCCCCGCCCACCCGTTCGAGTGACATCCGGCCGACCGCCGTGTCCCGACCGCCGACGGCGCGTAGCGTCACTCCGCCACGGCGCAGGGGGGGCGCGTGCGCACCGGGGAGGGCCCATGAACACGACCGGTACGACCGGCACACCGACGGCCGGTACAGCGTCGAAGCCGCGACGCCCGTGGGACCGCCGTGGGCGGCACCGCCGGCCGCGCCCCCGCACGGCACTGCTGGCCACCGGAGGCGGCCTGGCCCTGGCGGCCGGCGCCCTGAGCCTCGTACACCTGCTGTCCGACACCGGAGTCACCGGCGCGGACGGGTTCCGAGCCGAGGCCGGGCCACGCGCCGGGGCGGACGCGGGGCAGGACACCGCGCCGGACCGGGCCTCGGCACCTGCCGCCACGAGCACGGCCGGTTCCCCTCAGGCGAGCCCGTCGGCGACCTCGGCCCTGGGAGGTCTGGGCGGATCTCCGGGACCGGGCCCGATACCCGACCCGTCCGCCGGCAGCCCCTCGGACGCGCTCCGGCCCTCGACGGCCGCCCCGGACGCCTCGAACCCGGACGCCGGAGCTCCGGACGCCCGGACTTCACTCCCTCGCACTCCGCAGTCACCGCGGCCGCCGCGTTCCCCCGAGCCGCCGTCGGCCACCGGTGCTCCCGAACCGCGCCCCACCCCGACGCCGCCACCGGCCCGCAGTGCGCCGCCCCGGTCTCCCGCACCGTCCCCGGAACCCGATGACCCGGGCCTGTGCGTGCCGATCATCGGCCTCTGCGTGGGCCTGCTCGACGACGACGGCTGACGCCCCCGTGCCCTGCGGGCACGGAAGGTCTTACGACTCCCCGCCGCTCCCCCGGCGCGAGAGCAGCCACGGCTCGACCACGCCGAGTCCGCGCACCGGCCGCTGCCACATCGGCTGGAGCGCGAAGCGGTACGCCGGCGGCTCCTCGCCCTCCTTCTCGGCCGTGGCTGCCTCCTCGGCGGCCGCCGCCTCCGAGGCCGGGGCGTCGCGGGTCCGGGTCAGCTCCTCCGCAAGCGCGGCGTCGACGAGGACGGCGTCGCGGGGAGCTATCGAGGTCAGCCGGGAGGCCAGGTTGACGGTCGAACCGAAGACGTCGCCCATCCGGGTGGTGACCGTGCCGAAGGCGATGCCGACGCGCAGTTCCGGCATGGTCTCGTCGTTCGCCATGGTCTCGACGAGGAGCAGCGCGATCTCGGCGGCCGTGCCGGCGTCGTCGGCGGCGTACAGCACCTCGTCGCCGAGGGTCTTGATCAGGCGTCCGCCGCGCGCGGCGACCAGGTCGGCGGCGGTGGTCTCGAAGGCCTCGACCAGCTCGCCGAGCTCCTCCTCCTCCATCCGGCGGGTCAGCCGCGTGAAGCCGACCAGGTCGGCGAAGCCGACCGCGAGCCGCCGGTCCACCATCTCCTCGTCGTCCCCGGCCTGGACGACCCGGCCGGCCGAGGCGGCGAGCTGGCGCCGCCAGACGTAGACCAGGAACTCCTGCAGCTCGGGCAGGAGCAGCTCGACGATCGGGTACGTCACCTCGGTGCGCGTCATCCCGGGCTCGGGCGGCTCGGTCAGCCCCTCCAGGAAGGAGTCGATCTGCCATTCGGCCAACCGGGCGGTGGTCTGCCCGGTGGACCGCGCCACCTGCACGGCCATCGCCTCGCTGAGCAGCCCCGCCTCCACCAGGCCGGCCAGCCGCCGCAGGGCCAGGACGTCCGCCTCGGTGAGCGCCTTGGCCTGGCCGATGTCGGCGAAGCCCATGGCCCGCCAGAAGCGGGAGGCCAGCTCCATGGAGACGCCCGCGCTGCGGGCGGCCTGGAAGGGGGTGTGGCGGCGCTCGGCGCCCAGGATGAGCCCTTCCAGGCGCAGCGCGAGCGGGTCCTCGCCGGAGTCGGCGGAGTCCGGGGCGGGCTCGGGGTCCACCCGGCCGTCCCCGTCCGCGCCGGAGCCCGTGTCGTCGACGGTCACGCCTGCTGCCCTTCCGATCTGCCGCGGTCAGGTTCGACCGGCCCCAACTTTACGTCAGGTGTGCCCCAGCTCACTCCCGCTCGTCCTGCCGTCCGGGGACGCCCGGGGCCGCGCTCACGCCAACCGCAGATGCACGATGTCGCCCGCTCCCACCGGCTCCTGCACACCGGCCCCCGTGGCCAGCACCAGCCTGCCGTCCCCGTCCACGGCGACCGCCTCCCCCACCAGCGACCGGTCGCCGGGGAGCTCCGCCCGCACCATCCGCCCGAGCGTCGCGCACCCGGCGGCGTAGGTCTCCTGGAGCCCGCTGGCCGCCGGGTCGCCCCCGGCCTCCCGCCACCGCCCGTACCAGTCCTCCAAGGACCGCAGCACGCCCCGCAGCAGCGGGTCCCGGTCGGTGTTCACGGCGCCGGCCAGCGCCAGCGACCCGGCCCGCGCGACCGGCAGCTCGTCCGCCCGGAGGCTGACGTTGATGCCGACGCCGATGACGACCCCGTCGTCCCCGGCCCGCTCGGCGAGGATGCCGCCCGCCTTGCGCTCCTCGTCGCCGACGGTGACGAGGAGGTCGTTGGGCCACTTCAGGGCCGTGTCCACGCCCGCGACCCGGGACAGCCCGGTCGCCACCGCGACGCCGGTGAGCAGCGGCAGCCAGCCCCAGCGGGGCACGGGCACCTCGGCGGGCCGCAGCAGCACGGAGAAGAACAGGCCGGAGCGCGGCGGCGCCGACCACTGCCGGTCCAGGCGCCCTCGCGCGGCGGTCTGCTCCTCGGCGACGAGGACCGCGCCCTCGGCCAGGTCCTCCCGCGCGGCACGGGCCACGAGGTCGGTGTTGGTGGACCCGGTGCGCTGCACGACGTCCACCCGCCGCCACAGGCCTCCCTCCCGCACCAGGCCCCGGCGCAGGCCGGTGGCGTTCAGCGGGGGGCGGCCGAGGTCGGACCAACGTCCCGACCTCGGCTCACTGTGCCCGTCGGGCCTACCTTCACCATGTGGTGGCGTTGCTGTCATGCAACCCACCCTAGGTTTGACATCCTCCGGGCGGCGGCCTGGGCTCTTCGTGGGTCTCGTTCCGGCGTCTGTGAAGGGGAAAACGGTGTGGGAAAGACCGCACTGCCGAACGGAAGGCCCCCTACTACTCTACGAACGAGTAACCGTCCCCCCTTTTGAGCAGGCAGGGAGCCGCATCCCGATGTCCGAGCCGGAAGAGCAGCAGCCCGACATCCACACGACCGCGGGCAAGCTCGCGGACCTGAGGCGCCGTATCGAGGAAGCGACGCACGCCGGTTCGGAACGCGCCGTCGAGAAGCAGCACGCCAAGGGCAAGCTGACGGCCCGTGAGCGCATCGACCTCCTCCTCGACGAGGGTTCCTTCGTCGAACTGGACGAGTTCGCCCGGCACCGCTCCACCAACTTCGGGCTCGACGCCAACCGCCCCTACGGAGACGGCGTCGTCACCGGCTACGGCACCGTCGACGGCCGCCCGGTCGCCGTCTTCTCGCAGGACTTCACCGTCTTCGGCGGCGCGCTGGGCGAGGTCTACGGCCAGAAGATCGTCAAGGTGATGGACTTCGCGCTGAAGACCGGCTGCCCGGTCATCGGCATCAACGACTCCGGCGGCGCCCGCATCCAGGAGGGCGTGGCCTCGCTGGGCGCGTACGGCGAGATCTTCCGCCGCAACACCCACGCCTCCGGCGTGATCCCGCAGATCAGCCTGGTCGTCGGCCCGTGCGCGGGCGGCGCGGTCTACTCGCCCGCGATCACCGACTTCACGGTGATGGTCGACCAGACCAGCCACATGTTCATCACCGGCCCCGACGTCATCAAGACGGTCACCGGCGAGGACGTCGGCTTCGAGGAGCTGGGCGGCGCCCGCACCCACAACTCCACGTCCGGCGTGGCCCATCACATGGCGGGCGACGAGAAGGACGCCATCGAGTACGTCAAGCAGTTGCTGTCGTACCTGCCGTCCAACAACCTCTCCGAGCCCCCGGCCTTCCCGGAGGAGGCGGACCTCGAGGCCGGCGACGAGGACCGCGAGCTGGACACGATCGTCCCGGACTCCGCGAACCAGCCCTACGACATGCACGCCGTCATCGAGCACGTCCTCGACGACGGCGAGTTCTTCGAGACGCAGCCGCTGTTCGCGCCGAACATCGTCACCGGCTTCGGCCGGGTCGAGGGCCGCCCGGTCGGCATCGTCGCCAACCAGCCGATACAGTTCGCCGGCTGCCTGGACATCACCGCCTCCGAGAAGGCGGCCCGCTTCGTCCGCACCTGCGACGCCTTCAACGTGCCCGTGCTGACCTTCGTCGACGTCCCCGGCTTCCTCCCGGGCGTGGACCAGGAGCACGACGGCATCATCCGGCGCGGCGCCAAGCTGATCTTCGCGTACGCCGAGGCCACGGTCCCGCTCATCACGGTCATCACCCGCAAGGCCTTCGGCGGCGCCTACGACGTCATGGGCTCCAAGCACCTGGGCGCCGACCTCAACCTGGCCTGGCCCACCGCCCAGATCGCCGTCATGGGCGCCCAGGGCGCGGTCAACATCCTGCACCGCCGCACCATCGCCGAGGCGGGTGACGACGCCGAGGCCACCCGCGCCCGCCTGATCCAGGAGTACGAGGACACCCTCCTCAACCCCTACGTCGCGGCCGAACGCGGCTACGTCGACGCGGTGATCATGCCCTCCGACACTCGCCGCCACATCGTGCGCGGCCTGCGTCAGCTGCGCACCAAGCGGGAATCCCTTCCCCCGAAGAAGCACGGCAACATCCCCCTCTGAGCCCGGTAAGGAGCCGCTGTGATCAAGGTCGTACGGGGCAACCCCACCCCCGAGGAGCTGGCCGCCGCCTTGGCGGTGGTCCGCGCCCGCGCCGCGACGTCGACCGCCGAGCCGTCCGGCACCGAACCCCCGCGCGACGCGTGGTCCGACCCGTCCCGCATCGCGGCGACCCACCTGCCCCACCCGGGCCCGGCCTCATGGGGCCGCACTTACTGGCCGAGCTGAGGCGGAACGCCCCAGAGGCGCGGGGAACCGCGCACAGTGGGACAACGGGGGGCGCCCATTTGAGTACCGCTACTCAGGCGCCCCCTGCCGCTCAAGCCCCACGCTGGTGGCATGCTGTGGTCCGACCCCGAGAACGAGCCGCCCGAGGAACTGCGCGACATGCAGCACATGCTGCGGCGGCTGAGCGTCCTCCTGGCCACGGCCATGCTGCTGGCGATGATCGTGCTCGGCCTGGGATGAGCCGCACCGGCACTGGTCGCTAACCTGACCCCATGACCGCTCAGCGCCGCAGGCGACTCGTCCTCGCCTCCCAGTCCCCGGCCCGCCTCGGCCTCCTCCGTCAGGCCGGACTCACCCCCGAGGTGCTCGTCAGCGGCGTCGACGAGGACGCCGTCACCGCGCCCACCCCGGCCGAGCTCGCCCTGGCCCTCGCCGAGGCGAAGGCCTCCGTCGTGGCCGCCAAGCCCGAGGTGCACGGCGCGCTCGTGATCGGCTGCGACTCGGTGCTGGACCTGGACGGGCAGGCGCTCGGCAAGCCTGCGGACGCCGAGGAGGCCACCGCCCGCTGGAAGGCGATGCGCGGCCGCGCGGGCACCCTCCAGACCGGCCACTGCGTCTGGGACACCGCTTCCGGCCGCCACGTCTCGGCCACCGCCTCCACCGTCGTCCGCTTCGGCGAGCCGACCGACGAGGAGATCGCCGCCTACGTGGCCTCCGGCGAGCCCCTGTACGTCGCCGGGGCGTTCACCCTGGACGGCCGCTCGGCCCCGTTCATCGACGGCATCGAGGGCGACCACGGGAACGTGATCGGCCTCAGCCTGCCCCTGCTCCGGCGCCTGCTGGCCGAGCTCGGGGTGGGCATCACGGAGTTGTGGGCGCCGGCGGAGGGGTGACCGGGGAGCCGTCGTCCTCCTTGCCGTCGCCGCTCCGCCCGGCCTCGGCCTCGCCCCGGCCGTCGTAGGTCATCAGGAGCAGCACGACGAGGCCCAGTACGACGATCATGAAGACGAAGGCGGCGGGGCCGACCAGCCCCCAGGAGAACGCGCCGAGCAGCCCGTGCACCACGGCCGCGCTGATCAGCAGGATCCGGCCGAGGCCCGCGGGCGACCGGTCGCGCACCGCCACCAGCAGGGCGACCAGCCCGCACAGCGCGAAGTAGAGCCCGAAGACGACCCCGCCGATCTTCGAGGACACGGACATCACGTCCGGGTCGAGACCGGCCAGGGACATGTCCTGGCGGTCGACGACGATCCCGAGGAACCAGTTCAGCGCCGCGACGCCGACCGCCTCCGCGAAGAGCACGACCGCCACGGTCCACGCCACCGGCCTGCGCACTGTCACCGGTCCCCACCCACTTTCGACCGCTGCCGCACACGGCAGCTGTTACCCCAAGTACGTTCGAGACATCCGGAACGCTACTAACGGGTAAACCTCGCGACAAGGGTTCTGCCGCGAGCAAAGAATCATTGGGCCATTCGTAGGGACTCCACAAAGAAACAGAGTGGCCCGCAGCACCCTCTTACAGAGACCTTGCCCACACCGGGGGGCTAGGGTTTCCCCGAGGAGTCCTGCGTATCGCGGTACGACAAGGGCTTTCGCGGGTCGAGCGAGCCTCGAATCACGCTCCGTGTGGGCAAGCTCACCATTGGGGACGGGTCGAAGTGCCGTGTCGGCAGTCCCTAAACTCGGCTTGTTTCAAGGAGGGAGCCTCAATCGTGCGCAAGGTGCTCATCGCCAACCGTGGCGAAATCGCTGTCCGCGTGGCCCGGGCCTGCCGGGACGCCGGGATCGCGAGCGTGGCCGTCTACGCGGACCCGGACCGGGACGCTCTGCATGTCCGCGTCGCTGATGAGGCGTTCGCCCTGGGTGGTGACACCCCTGCCGCCAGCTATCTGGACATCTCCAAGGTCCTCAAAGCCGCGCGGGAGTCCGGCGCGGACGCCATCCACCCCGGCTACGGCTTCCTCTCGGAGAACGCCGAGTTCGCGCAGGCGGTGCTGGACGCGGGCCTGATCTGGATCGGCCCGCCGCCGCAGGCCATCCGCGACCTGGGCGACAAGGTCGCCGCCCGGCACATCGCCCAGCGCGCCGGCGCCCCGCTGGTCGCCGGTACCCCCGACCCCGTCTCCGGTGCCGACGAGGTCGTGGCGTTCGCCGAGGAGCACGGCCTGCCGATCGCGATCAAGGCCGCCTTCGGCGGCGGCGGGCGCGGTCTGAAGGTCGCCCGCACCCTCGAAGAGGTCCCCGAGCTCTACGACTCCGCCGTGCGCGAGGCGGTCGCCGCCTTCGGCCGCGGGGAGTGCTTCGTCGAGCGCTACCTCGACAAGCCCCGGCACGTGGAGACGCAGTGCCTGGCCGACCAGCACGGCAACGTGGTCGTGGTCTCCACCCGCGACTGCTCGCTCCAGCGCCGCCACCAGAAGCTCGTCGAGGAGGCCCCCGCGCCCTTCCTCTCCGACGCCCAGATGGCCGAGCTGTACTCCGCCTCCAAGGCGATCCTCAAGGAGGCCGGCTACGTCGGCGCCGGCACGGTGGAGTTCCTCGTCGGCCTCGACGGCACGATCTCCTTCCTGGAGGTCAACACCCGACTCCAGGTCGAGCACCCGGTCACCGAGGAAGTCGCCGGCATCGACCTGGTGCGCGAGATGTTCCGCATCGCCGACGGCGAGAAGCTCGGCTACGACGACCCCGCCCTGCGCGGCCACTCCTTCGAGTTCCGCATCAACGGCGAGGACCCCGGCCGGGGCTTCCTCCCCGCCCCCGGCACGGTGACCACGTTCGCCCCGCCGACCGGCCCTGGTGTCCGCCTGGACGCCGGCGTCGAGTCCGGCAGCGTCATCGGCCCGGCCTGGGACTCCCTGCTCGCCAAGCTCATCGTCACCGGCCGCACCCGCAAGGAGGCCCTCCAGCGCGCCGCCCGCGCCCTGGAGGAGTTCACCGTGGAAGGCATGGCCACCGCCATCCCCTTCCACCGCGCGGTCGTCACCGACCCGGCCTTCGCCCCCGAGCTGACCGGCTCGTCCGACCCGTTCACGGTCCACACCCGCTGGATCGAGACGGAGTTCGTCAACGAGATCAAGCCCTTCACCGCCCCCGCCGACGCGGAGACGGACGAGGAGACGGGCCGCGAGACCGTGGTCGTCGAGGTCGGCGGCAAGCGCCTGGAGGTGTCCCTCCCGTCTTCGCTCGGCATGTCCCTGGCCCGCACCGGACTGGCGGCCGGCGCCAAGCCCAAGCGCCGTGCGGCCAAGAAGTCCGGCCCCGCGGCCTCCGGCGACACCCTCGCCTCGCCCATGCAGGGCACCATCGTCAAGATCGCCGTGGAAGAGGGCCAGGAGGTCCAGGAGGGCGACCTGATCGTCGTCCTGGAGGCCATGAAGATGGAACAGCCCCTCAACGCCCACAAGTCCGGCACCATCAAGGGTCTGGGTGCCGAGGTCGGCGCCTCGGTCACCTCCGGCGCCGCGATCTGCGAGATCAAGGACTGATCACCCGCACCGCACCACACGACGGGGCGCCCGGCGGACACCGACACTCTCGGTCCGCCGGGCGCCCCGTCATCGCTGCCGGGGACGCGACGGACCGTACGGAGGGTCAGCGTCGGCGCAGGTCCGCGACGCGCGCCCGTTCCGCACCGGCGTTCTGCTCGGCCATGGCCGCGGCCGACCGCAGCCCCGCGGCGGCGCCCGGGACCTGACGGCGCGGCCCCGGAAGCGGCACGTCCCGGCGCTGCTGACGCGCCGGGACGGAATCACCCCCCGAGGCCCCGGAGCCCCCCGCCGCACCCGCCCCCGCCACGGCGATCTGCACACCCTGGTCCGCCAGGGCCTGCAACTCGGTGGCGCAACGGTCGTCGTGGCCGGGCGGTTCGTCCGTGACCAGGCGGGTGATGACGTCCGTGGGCACGGTCTGGAACATGGTGTCGGTGCCCAGCTTGGAGTGGTCGGCGAGCACCACCACCTCGGCGGCGGCCTGCACCAGCGCGCGGTCGACGGAGGCCGACAGCATGTTGGACGTGGACAGCCCCCGCTCCGCCGTCAGCCCGCTCCCGGACAGGAAGGCCTTGGACACCCGCAGCCCCTGGAGGGACTGCTCGGCGCCCGACCCGACCAGGGCGTAGTTGGACCCCCGGAGCGTGCCTCCGGTCATCACCACCTCGACCCGGTTGGCGTGGGCGAGGGCCTGGGCCACCAGCAGCGAGTTGGTGACGACGGTCAGCCCGGGCACCCGCGCGAGCCGGCGCGCCAGCTCCTGCGTCGTGGTCCCCGCCCCCACCACGATGGCCTCGCCCTCTTCGACGAAGCCCGCGGCGAGGTCGGCGATGGCCGTCTTCTCGGCGGTCGCGAGATGTGACTTCTGCGGAAAGCCGGATTCCCGCGTGAAACCGCCCGGCAATACCGCACCGCCGTGCCGGCGGTCGAGGAGTCCTTCTGCCTCCAGTGCGCGCACGTCCCGCCGTACGGTCACTTCGGAGGTCTGGACGACGCGGGCGAGCTCACGGAGCGACACGGCCCCGTTCGCTCGCACCATTTCGAGGATCAATTGGCGACGTTCTGCAGCGAACACGAAACTGACAGTAACCCCAACGACCGTCTGCTTTCAGCAGTATGCGCCGAATAACAGAAGTTGTTCGCACGGCAGAGGCGGAAGTGGTATACGCGCCTACCCGAGCCGCCTATGCCGCCCGCAAGCGCCGCAACTCCCCGTGACCGGTGGGGATTCGATTCCGGCCGCGACGACCGCCGCTCAGCCCTCCCCGCCGGCCTTCCGCGTGTGCAGCTGCCGCGCGACCTCCGCGATCGACCCCGAAAGAGACGGGTACACGGTGAAGGCGTTCGCGATCTGTTCGACCGTCAGGTTGTTGTCGACCGCGATCGAGATCGGATGAATGAGCTCCGAGGCCCGCGGCGCCACCACGACACCACCCACCACGATCTCGGTACCCGGTCGGCAGAAGATCTTGACGAAGCCGTCCCGGATGCCCTGCATCTTGGCGCGCGGGTTGCGCAGCAGCGGCAGCTTCACCACGCGGGCGTCGATCTTGCCGGAGTCGACGTCGGCCTGCGAGTACCCGACGGTGGCGATCTCGGGGTCGGTGAAGACGTTGGCGGAGACGGTCTTCAGGTTCAGCGGAGTGACCGCGTCGCCCAGGAAGTGGTACATGGCGATCCGCCCCTGCATGGCGGCCACCGAGGCCAGCGCGAAGACGCCCGTGACGTCACCGGCGGCGTACACGCCGGGAGCCGAGGTCCGCGACACCCGGTCGGTGCGGATGTGCCCGGAGTCCTTGAGCTTGACCCCGGCCTCCTCCAGCCCCATCCCCTCGGTGTTGGGGATGGCACCGACGGCCACCAGACAGTGCGACCCGGTGATGACGCGCCCGTCCGACAGCGTCACCTCCACCCGGTCCCCCACCCGCTTGGCGGACTGGGCCCGGGACCGCGACATGACGTTCATGCCACGCCGCCGGAAGACGTCCTCCAGCACAGCCGCCGCGTCCGGGTCCTCGCCGGGCAGCACCCGGTCCCGCGACGACACGAGCGTGACCCGCGACCCGAGCGCCTGATAGGCACCGGCGAACTCGGCTCCGGTCACACCCGACCCGACCACGATGAGCTCCTCGGGCAGCTCGTCGAGGTCGTACACCTGGGTCCAGTTCAGAATCCGCTCACCGTCGGGCCGCGCGTCCGGCACCTCCCGCGGATGCCCACCGGTGGCGATGAGGACCGCGTCGGCGGTCAGCGTCTCCTCGCTCCCGTCGGCGGCCCGCACCACGACCTTCCGCGACCCGTCGAGCCCCTGCATGCCCTCCAGCCGCCCACGCCCGCGCATGACCCGAGCACCGGCACGCGTCACGGAGGCGGTGATGTCGTGCGACTGCGCCAGTGCGAGCCGCTTCACCCGCCGGTTGACCTTCCCCAGGTCGACGCCCACCACCCGGGCGGCCTGCTCCATGGGCGGGGTGTCGTCGGCGACGATGATCCCCAGCTCCTCGTAGGACGAGTCGAAGGTGGTCATCACCTCAGCCGTGGCGATGAGGGTCTTGGACGGCACGCAGTCGGTCAGCACCGACGCCCCGCCCAGACCGTCGCAGTCGACGACGGTCACCTCCGCGCCGAGCTGAGCGGCCACGAGCGCCGCTTCGTATCCGCCGGGTCCGCCGCCAATGATCACGATCCGAGTCACGTACTCCATTGTCCCGCACCCTTCAACGTCGGGCCGCCCGGGGGCGCAGTCGTTACAAGAACGGCGCGTACCCTCTCCCCATGTCGCTCTACGCCGCGTACGCCGGCAACCTCGACGCGCGGTTGATGACCCGCCGCGCCCCGCACTCGCCGCTGCGCGCGACCGGCTGGCTGAACGGGTGGCGGCTGACCTTCGGGGGCGAGCACATGGGCTGGGAGGGCGCGCTGGCGACGCTCGTGGAGGACCCGATCTCCCAGGTCTTCGTCTCCCTCTACGACATCGCGCCGATGGACGAGGACTCCCTGGACCGCTGGGAGGGCGTGGGCCTGGACGTCTACCGCCGCACCCGCGTCCGCGTCCACACCCTGGACGGCGAGGAGCAGGCCTGGACCTACGTCTTGAACGCCTACGAGGGCGGCCTGCCCTCCGCCCGCTACCTGGGCGAGGTGGCGGACGCGGCCGAATCGGCCGGCGCACCCCACGACTACGTCATGGAACTGCGCAAACGCCCCTGCTGACCCCTGCCGAACGAGCCTCTCGTCAGAAACAACAAAACAACAATCACAATCCCGTGAGCTCCGTCATCTACGCGCGTAGGCGTAAACCGGCTACCCTCTTCGGCGTGAACGCATCTCTTCTTCCGGACGACATCCAGGGCGACCCCTACGCCGCCGCCGACGCCGCCGCGGCCCGCCTGCGCGAACTCACCGGCGCCGAGTCCCACGACGTAGCCCTCGTGATGGGCTCCGGCTGGGCACCGGCCGTGGACGCCCTGGGCGCCCCCGAGGCCGAGTTCCAGGTCACCGACCTGCCGGGCTTCCCCAAGCCCGCGGTGGAGGGGCACGGCGGCAAGATCCGCTCGTACGCCCTCGGCGACAAGCGCGCGCTGGTCTTCCTGGGCCGCACCCACTACTACGAGGGCCACGGCGTGGCCGCCGTCTCCCACGGCGTCCGCACCGCCGTCGCCGCCGGCGCCAAGACCGTGGTCCTGACCAACGGCTGCGGCGGCCTGCGCGAGGGCATGCGCCCCGGCCAGCCGGTCCTGATCAGCGACCACATCAACCTCACCGCGACCTCCCCCATCGTCGGCGCCAACTTCGTCGACCTCACCGACCTCTACTCCCCCCGCCTGCGGGCCCTGTGCAAGGAGGTCGACCCCACGCTGGAGGAGGGCGTCTACGCCCAGTTCCCCGGCCCGCACTACGAGACGCCGGCCGAGATCCGCATGGCCCGCGTCATCGGGGCCGACCTGGTGGGCATGTCGACGGTCCTGGAGGCGATCGCGGCCCGCGAGGCCGGCGCGGAGGTGCTGGGCATCTCCCTGGTGACCAACCTCGCGGCGGGCATGACGGGGGAGCCGCTGAACCACGAGGAGGTCCTGCAGGCAGGCCGCGATTCCGCCGCGCGGATGGGTGCGCTGCTGACGCAGGTGCTGGGGCGGTTGTAACCGGGGGCCCTCCGCCCCCGGCGCCCCTGCGGGCGGGAGTCCACGCCCGGCACCTCTTCGGCACCCGGCGCGGGTGTGGGCGTCAGGGGTGGGTGCGCAGCCCGGCGCGACGGGGTGCCGCTGCGCCCACCCGTGCCGCCCCAGCGGCACGACTGCCCGCAGCTGGGGCGGGATGGCGACTGCCCGCAGCCGCGCGCGATGGCGCGGCACCCGCGCACCCCCGCGTGGTCGGACAGCCGCGTACGGCGGGAAGGGGACGTGTCGGGGGGTGTCCGCCCGCAGCGGTTGGCGCGTCCGCGCCGTTCACCCCCGTAGCCGACCGATTCCGCGCCGTTCCGAGGACGGACACCCCCCGGCGCGGCCCCGACCCACCCACCGAACCGAAGGCGCCACCCGCAGCGGCGCCGCAGGCATCCGCACCCACACCAACGAGAGGCTGACCGACGTGTACGACGACGACCTCCTCGCCCGGGCCAAGGCATGGCTGGCCGAGGACCCCGACTCGGACACCCGCGCCGAGCTCGCCACCCTCATCGACACCGAGGACCACACCGAGCTCACCGCGCGCTTCGCCGGCACCCTCCAGTTCGGCACCGCCGGCCTGCGGGGCGAACTCGGCGCCGGCCCCATGCGCATGAACCGCGCCGTCGTCATCCGCGCCGCCGCCGGCCTCGCCGGGTACCTGAAGAAACAGGGCCACACCGACGGCCTCGTCGTCATCGGCTACGACGCCCGCCACAAGTCCGAGGACTTCGCCCGCGACACCGCCGCCGTCGTGACCGGCGCCGGCCTGCGCGCGGCCGTCCTCCCCCGCCCTCTCCCCACCCCCGTCCTCGCCTTCGCCATCCGCCACCTCGGCGCCGTCGCCGGCGTGGAGGTCACCGCCAGCCACAACCCGCCCCGCGACAACGGCTACAAGGTCTACCTCGGCGACGGCTCCCAGATCGTCCCCCCGGCCGACGCCGGCATCGCCGCGGAGATCGACGCCGTACGCTCCCTGAACGACGTCCCCCGCCCCACCACCGGCTGGCAGACCCTCGGCGACGACGTCCTCGACGCCTACCTCGCCCGCACGGACGCCGTCCTCGCCCCCGACTCCCCCCGCACCGCCCGCACCGTCTACACGGCGATGCACGGCGTCGGCAAGGACACCCTCCTCGCCGCCTTCGCCCGGGCCGGCTTCCCCGCCCCCGCTCTCGTCACCGAGCAGGCCGACCCCGACCCGGACTTCCCGACCGTCGCCTTCCCCAACCCGGAAGAGCCCGGCGCGATGGACCTCGCCTTCGCGAAGGCCCGCGAGACGACCCCGGCCCCCGACCTGGTCATCGCCAACGACCCCGACGCCGACCGCCTGGCCGTCGCGGTCCCCACCCTCCTCTCCGAAGGGGCCGGTACCGACTGGCGCATGCTCCGCGGCGACGAGGTCGGCGCCCTCCTCGCCGCCCACCTGGTCACCCGCGGAGCGCAGGGCACGTTCGCCGAGTCGATCGTGTCCTCCTCCCTCCTCGGCCGCATCGCCGAGAAGGCGCGTCTCCCCTACGAGGAGACCCTCACCGGCTTCAAGTGGATCGCCCGGGTCGACGGCATCCGCTACGGCTACGAGGAGGCCCTCGGCTACTGCGTCGACCCGGAGGGTGTCCGCGACAAGGACGGCATCACGGCGGCCCTCCTGATCACGGAACTGGCCTCCACCCTCAAGGCGGAGAACCGCACCCTCCTCGACCTCCTCGACGACATCGCCGTCGAGCACGGCCTGCACGCCACCGACCAGCTCTCCGTCCGGGTCGAGGACCTGTCCCTGATCGCCGCCGCCATGCACCGCCTGCGCGAGCAGCCCCCGACCCACCTGGCCGGCCTGCCCGTCACGAAGGCGGAGGACCTCACCCGGGGCACGGACACGCTCCCGCCCACGGACGGCCTGCGCTACACCCTCGACGGTGCCCGGGTGATCGTCCGCCCGAGCGGTACGGAGCCGAAGCTGAAGTGCTACCTGGAGGTGGTCGTCCCGGTCACGGCGCACGCCGACCTCCCGAAGGCCCGCGCGACGGCGAGGGACCTGCTGACGGCGCTCAAGCAGGACCTGTCGACAGCGGCGGGCATCTGACCGCACCGACCGCACCGACCGCACGGCCCCCTCCCCCGTACGTCACCCGATCCCCACGGGGTGCCCCACCCGGCGGCACCCCATCGGGTGATATCCCGCAGCTCATCGACGCACCCTCGCCTTACCCGGCCGCCCTCCGGGCAACGGTGGACCGGAACAGCACCGCCAAGAGCCAGGGAGCCGCCGCCGTGTCCTCGACCGCGCCCAAGACCACCCCAAACGGACACATTCCCGGCACCCGACGCCCTCGGACCCCGCCCACCTCCACGCCACCGCGCAACCAGCAGGCCCGCGCCCGGCACCTCCTGCACACCGCGCGCGAAGCCGCCCGGCACGCCGCCCCCGCCCTCGCCGCCTACCTCGCCGTACGCCTGACGGGTCTCGCGGTACTCGCCTTCTGGGCCCCCCGCCGCCACCAGGACCTGTGGGTCAACCTGGCCGCGCAGTGGGACTCGGACTGGTACCTGGGCATCGCCGACCACGGCTACACCGACGAGCTCGGCACCACTCCCAACGCCAACAACCTGGCGTTCTTCCCGCTCTACCCCGTCCTGGTGAAGGCGGTGGCGGTCCTCACGCCAGGCTCCCGCGCCTCCACGGGGCTCGGCCTCGCGGTCGTCGCCTCACTCGTCGCGGCCTGGGGCATCTTCGCCGTGGGCGACCGCCTGCACGGCCGCCGTGTCGGCGTGCTGCTGACCACGCTGTGGGCGGCGTTCCCGGTCGGCGCGGTGCAGTGGATGGGCTACACGGAGTCACTGTTCACGGCGTGCGCGGCATGGTCGCTGTACGCGGTGCTGACGGGCCGCTGGCTGTGGGCGGCCGGCTGCGCCGCGCTGGCGGGCCTGACCCGCCCGACCGGTATCGCGGTGGCGGCCGCGGTCACGGTGACGGCCCTGCTGCACCTCGCCCGCCACCGCGCCCTGGCACCGCGCGTCGTCGCGGCCGCGGTCCTGGCGCCGCTCGGCTGGTGCGGGTACCTCGCCTGGGTGGGGCTGCGGCTGGGCCGCTGGGACGGGTACTTCGCGGTACAGCGGCTCTGGTACAACGAGCTGGACGGCGGCCTGCGCACCCTGCACCAGTTCCGGTGGCTGCTGTGGCGCGACCCGACCCCGCAGCTGTTCCTGGTGATGGTGACGCTCACGCTGGTCGGGGCGGTGGTGCTGTTCGGCCTGTCGCTGTGGGACCGCCAACCGCCCGCGCTGCTGGTGTACACGGGCGTGGTGCTGGTGATCGTGCTGGGCAGCGGAGGCGTCTACTTTCCGCGCGCCCGGTTCCTGCTCCCGGCCTTCCCGCTGCTCCTGCCGCTGGCCCTGCACCTGTCCCGCGCCTCCCGACGCCACCGCGCGCTGGCGCTGGCGGCAGCGGTGCTGGGCTCGGCGTACTGCGGGGCGTACATGCTCCTGGTCTGGTCGGCGGCGCCTTGACGCACCCGGAACCGCGTCCCCCGACCGCCCCGGGTCGTCACCCCGTGGCCATCAGCACCGCCAACAACACCGCCCCCACCACCACCGGCGCGAGGATCTCGTAGGCCCACCGCACCGTCACCTCGCCCTGCGAGGTCTCGGCCGGCTTCCGCGCCTCCAGCAGGTCGCGCAGCTCGTCCATGATCTTGTCGGCCTCGGCGCGCACCGGCCGGTCCACCGCCGCGTCCGGCTCCGCGCCGTCGATGTCGGTCTCGGCCCCGGACTGCCCGGAGCCGCCGAGCACGCGCCCCCGCCCCCGGCCGGCCCCGGCGGCCCGCCGCGCCTCCTGCCGCGCGGCCTTCTTGCGGCCGCGCAGCGAGACCGGGATGGACCACATCTGGTACTTGTCGCCACCCTCGGTGAGAACCTCGTTGGAGTAGGCCGACCGGAACGAGGCGACCTGCCCCCAGGGGATCACGATCACGCGGAATGGATTGCGCACGCGCAGCCGGTCGTCGTTGGCGAAGACGGCGGGCCGCACGGTGTAGGTGGCGATGAGCGGCACGAGGAACAGCAGCGCCGCGAGCGCCAGCCAGGGGGTGCGCCCCTCCCCGGCGACCAGGGCGTCGATACCGAGCCAGAGGGCGAGGGCGAGCAGCAGAACGCCGCCGGCGATGCCTGCGGGCGAGCGGTAGGCCCGGTCCTTGGACACGGGTACCGGAGGCTGCGGCGACGGTGACTGGGGCTCCGGGGTCGTCATGCAGCCGATTGTGCCCGACGCCATGCACGGCACTGACGCACGGGGCTGACAGGCGGTGCCGGACCGCGCCCACCGATCGCGCCGTCCCCTGAACAACCGCGGAACAACCGCACGGGACTGTACAGCCGCTACGCGCGTAGATATGCTCGCCTGGTGACCATGCCCACCACTGCATCCGCTGCTCCCGCACACGGACTCGCCGACGTCACCGCGTCCGACAGCACGCTGCGCCGCTTCCTCCACGGGCTGCCCGGCGTCGACGCGGTCGGCCTGGAGGCGCGCGCCGCCTCGCTCGGCACCCGTTCGATCAAGACCACCGCGAAGGCGTACGCCCTCGACCTCGCCATCTCGATGGTCGACCTGACGACGCTGGAAGGCGCGGACACCCCGGGCAAGGTCCGGGCGCTCGGCGCGAAGGCGGCCCACCCCGACCCGACCGACCGCACCGCCCCCACCACGGCGGCCGTCTGCGTCTACCCCGACATGGTGCCCGCCGCCAAGGAGGCCGTGGCCGGTTCCGGCGTGAAGGTCGCCTCGGTCGCCACGGCGTTCCCGGCGGGCCGCGCCTCGCTCGCCGTCAAGCTGGCCGACGTGCGCGAGGCCGTGGCGGCAGGGGCCGACGAGGTCGACATGGTCATCGACCGCGGCGCCTTCCTCGCGGGGAACTACATGAAGGTGTACGACGAGATCACCGCCGTACGCGAGGCCTGCGGCACGTCCGCCCGCCTGAAGGTCATCTTCGAGACCGGCGAGCTGTCGACGTACGACAACATCCGCCGCGCGAGCTGGCTCGGCATGCTGGCCGGCGCCGACTTCATCAAGACGTCCACCGGCAAGGTCGCGGTGAACGCCACGCCCGCCAACACCACCCTGATGCTGGAGGCGGTCCGCGACTTCCGCGCCCAGACCGGCGTCCAGGTCGGTGTGAAGCCGGCCGGCGGCATCCGTACCGCCAAGGACGCGATCAAGTTCCTGGTCCTGGTCAACGAGACCGCCGGCGAGGACTGGCTGGACAACCACTGGTTCCGCTTCGGCGCGTCCTCGCTTCTGAACGACCTGCTGATGCAGCGCCAGAAGCTGGCCACAGGCCGTTACTCCGGCCCCGACTACGTGACGGTGGACTGATCCCCATGGCATCTGCATCTGCATTCGAGTACGCACCGGCACCCGAGTCCCGTGCGGTCGTCGACATCGCGCCCTCGTACGGCCTGTTCATCGACGGCGAGTTCGCCGAGGCCGCCGACGGCAAGGTCTTCAAAACGGTCTCCCCCTCGACCGAGGAGGTCCTCTCCGAGGTCGCCGAGGCCGGTGAGGCGGACGTCGACCGCGCCGTGAAGGCGGCCCACAAGGCCTTCGAGAAGTGGTCGGCGCTCCCCGGCGCCGAGCGCGCGAAGTACCTGTTCCGCATCGCCCGGATCATCCAGGAGCGCAGCCGCGAGCTGGCCGTCCTGGAGACCCTGGACAACGGCAAGCCGATCAGGGAGACCCGCGACGCGGACCTCCCCCTGGTCGCCGCGCACTTCTTCTACTACGCGGGCTGGGCGGACAAGCTCGACCACGCCGGCTACGGCGCGAACCCGCGCCCGCTGGGCGTCGCGGGCCAGGTCATCCCCTGGAACTTCCCGCTCCTGATGCTGGCGTGGAAGATCGCCCCGGCGCTCGCGACGGGCAACACGGTGGTCCTCAAGCCCGCCGAGACGACCCCCCTCTCCGCCCTGTTCTTCGCGGACATCTGCCGCCAGGCGGGCCTGCCCAAGGGCGTCGTCAACATCATCACCGGCGACGGCCGCGCCGGAGCGGCTCTGACCGCCCACCCGGACGTGAACAAGGTCGCCTTCACCGGCTCCACCGCCGTCGGCAAGGAGATCGCGCGCACGGTCGCGGGCACCCGCAAGAAGCTGACGCTCGAACTTGGCGGCAAGGGCGCGAACATCGTCTTCGACGACGCGCCGATCGACCAGGCCGTCGAGGGCATCGTCAACGGCATCTTCTTCAACCAGGGCCAGGTCTGCTGCGCGGGCTCCCGCCTGCTGGTCCAGGAGTCGATCCACGACGAGCTCTTGGACTCCCTCAAGCGTCGGCTCACCACCCTCCGCCTGGGCGACCCGCTCGACAAGAACACCGACATCGGCGCGATCAACTCCGCCGAGCAGCTGGCCCGGATCACCGCGCTCGCCGACCAGGGCGAGGCGGAGGGCGCCGAGCGCTGGTCCCCGGCCTGCGAACTCCCCTCGACCGGCTACTGGTTCGCCCCGACGCTCTTCACGAACGTCACCCAGGCGCACACGGTCGCCCGCGACGAGATCTTCGGCCCGGTCCTGTCCGTCCTCACCTTCCGTACGCCGGACGAGGCGGTCGCCAAGGCCAACAACACGCCGTACGGCCTGTCCGCCGGCATCTGGACGGAGAAGGGCTCGCGCATCCTGGCGGTCGCGAACAAGCTCCGCGCGGGCGTGATCTGGTCCAACACGTTCAACAAGTTCGACCCGACCTCGCCGTTCGGCGGCTACAAGGAGTCGGGCTTCGGCCGCGAGGGCGGCCGCCACGGCCTGGAGGCGTACCTCGATGTCTGACCGACTCAGCGTGCTGAAGACCTACAAGCTGTACGTCGGCGGGAAGTTCCCGCGTTCCGAGAGCGGCCGGGTGTACGAGGTGACAGACGCGAAGGGCAAGTGGCTGGCGAACGCCCCGCTCTCCTCCCGCAAGGACGCCCGTGACGCGGTGGTCGCCGCGCGCAAGGCGTTCGGCGGCTGGTCCGGCGCGACGGCGTACAACCGCGGCCAGATCCTCTACCGCATCGCCGAGATGCTGGAGGGCCGCCGCGACCAGTACGTCGCGGAGGTCGCCGACGCCGAGGGCCTGTCGAAGTCGAAGGCGGCGGCGCAGGTGGACGCCGCGATCGACCGCTGGGTCTGGTACGCGGGCTGGACCGACAAGATCGCCCAGGTGATCGGCGGCGGCAATCCGGTGGCGGGCCCCTTCTTCAACCTCTCCTCCCCGGAGCCGACCGGCGTCGTCGCCGTCCTGGCCCCGCAGGAGTCGTCGTTCCTGGGCCTGGTCTCGGTCGTCGCCCCGGTCATCGCGACCGGCAACACGACGGTCGTGGTGGCGTCGGAGAAGTCGCCCCTCCCCGCTCTCTCCCTGGGTGAGGTCCTGGCCACCTCCGATCTTCCCGGCGGCGTGGTCAACATCCTCTCCGGCCGTACGGCCGAGATCGCCACGCCCCTCGCCGCCCACCAGGACGTCAACGCGATCGACCTCGCGGGCGCCGACGAGACGCTGGCGAAGGAGCTGGAGATCGCGGCGGCCGACAACCTCAAGCGCGTCCTGCGTCCACAGCCTGTGGACGACGCGGGCTGGTCGGCGACGCCGGGCACCGACCGCATGACGGCGTTCCTGGAGACGAAGACGGTCTGGCACCCGACGGGCTCGCTGGGCGCGTCCGGTTCGTCGTACTGAGCCGCACGTCACCACGACCGAGTCGTGCCCTCCCACCGTCCGGGGAGGGCACGACTCTTCGTTTCAGTTCATCACCGAGTTGACCACAAGATGACACTTGGGCCATCATGTGGCCATGACTGAGATCGCCATCAGCGCTGCTCGCTCCCAGCTCGGCGACCTCGTGCGCCGTGCCGCCCACGGCCGCGAGACCATCGCGCTCACCGACCACGGGCACGTGGCCGCCCTTCTCGTGTCGCCTCAGTTGATAGAGGATCTGGAGGACGCGCTGGCAGTAGCGGACTATCAGCGGCGCAAGGCGGAGGGGACGCTCGGAGAGGGCATCCCCATGGCTGAGGTGCGCCGGCGGCTGGGGCTCGAACAGAAGTGACCTACGAGATTGTTTTCGAGCCACAGGCTCTCAACGCCGCCGCCCGGTTCCTCGAAGACGACCCGGGCGGCCTTGCCCTGGTGCTGGACACCATCGACAAACTGGCGGACGACCCCCGCCCCGCCGGTTCGGTCCCGTACGGATCAGCCAACATTCGGCGACTGCGCATCGGTGAGTACCGGGCTCTCTACGCCATCGACCAAGACGTCATTCGCATCCTGGTAACCCACCTCGGCCGAACCGCCTGACCCCTCGCCGGGCCGGTCGCGTCAGCGCAGCAGTTCCGTCGCCTGCCCCAGCACCGGCACGGCGCCCAGCGACTGCGCCTGGGCGACCGGCCCCGTCAGGGCCGTCGAGGTCAGCGGCTGGAAGTCGGCGACCTTCGTGCCGACGCCGTTGTCGAGGGGGTCGACGCCGGTGCCGGCCAGCGGGTTGGGCTTGAGGTCGGCGACCGGGCCGGTGACGTAGCCGACGATGCCGGTCACCGCCTGGACGCCCGCCTGCGGGTCGATGTTGCCCATCGAGGTGGGGCGGGTGTGGGCCAGTCCCGCGATCGTCTCGCCGCTGCCTTCCGCCGCGGAAGCCGTGGCCGCGCCCGCCCCCAGGGCGGCCCCCGCGGTCGCGAGCAGAACCAGGGCGCGGTGGACGGTGGTGGTGCGGGGGGATGCGTGTCGGGCCATCGGTGAGCCACCTCTTGGTGTGGATTGCTACGGACTGCCCTGATAACAGCGCGCACCGTGATCAGGTCACCGCGCAGCGCGATCGGGATGTGACGCGCGCGGCAAAGTCCGCCCGCGGGGTCGTACGGCGGCCGTCGGATGCCTCAGACTGGTGTCCCGTGAGCTCCCATCCGCCCATACCGACGCGAGTCGTGCTGCTCTGCGGCCCTTCCGGCTCCGGCAAGTCCCTCCTCGCCGCCCACTCCGGCCTTCCGGTGCTGCGGCTCGACGACTTCTACAAGGAGGGCACCGACCCGACGCTGCCGCTGGTGCCGCAGAGCTCCGACATCGACTGGGACCACCCGGCCTCGTGGGACGCGGACGCGGCCGTCGCCGCCATCACGGAGCTGTGCCGGTCGGGCCGTACACGGGTGCCCGTCTACGACATCTCGCTGAGCGCGCGCACCGGCGAGGAGGCGGTCGACATCGGGCGCACCCCCCTGTTCCTCGCGGAGGGGATCTTCGCCGCCGAACTCGTGGCACGCTGCCGGGAGCTGGGCGTCCTGGCCGACGCGCTCTGTCTGAGCCGGGGGCCGGTGACGACCTTCCGTCGGCGCTTCGTGCGGGACCTGCGGGAGAGCCGCAAGTCGGTGCCGTTCCTGCTGCGCCGCGGCTGGCGGCTGATGCGGCAGGAACGGTCGGTCATCGCACGGCAGACGGCCCTGGGCGCGTACGCCTGTGACCGGGACGAGGCGATGGGCCGGCTGGCGGCTGCCGCGGCGGGGCGGTGTGCCACGGCGCGTACGGCGGCGTAACGCGCCCCACGCGCGCACCCCGTACCCCGTACACGCGAGAGCGGGGCTGGACGGACCCCCCGGCCCTCCAGCCCCGCTCTCTTCCCCCGTGCTCCCCCGTGTTCCCCGTTCCCCCGTGTCCCCCCGTTGTTCCCCCGTGGTGCTTCCCCGTGAGTAAGAGCCCGGTCCCCTCCCTCTGATACACCCCGGCTCGAACTTTTTTCACGGGTCCTTCCGGAGGTCCCCCCGGACCCCCTGACCTTCAGGCGACGAGTTCGCCGAAGGCGTCCTCCCGGTCACGGCCGAAGCTGAGGACCTCGTCCTCGCGCAGCCGGCGGAGCGACCGCCAGATGCTGGACTTCACCGTGCCGACACTGATGCCGAGGATGTCCGCGATCTCCGGGTCCGTGCGGCCCTCGTAGTAGCGCAGGACCAGCATGGTGCGCTGGAGCTCGGGCAGCCGGGCCAGCGCCTGCCACAGGACCGTACGCAGCTCGGTGCCGCGCATCGCGTCCGTGTCGCCGGCCCTCTCCGGCAATTCCTCGGTCGGGTACTCGTTGAGCTTGCGGCGCCGCCAGGCGCTGATGTGCAGGTTGGTCATGGTGCGGCGGAGGTATCCGCCGACCGCGGCCTTGTCACTGATCCGGTCCCACGCCCGGTAGGTCGAGAACAGCGCGCTCTGCAGCAGGTCCTCGGCCTCGAAGCGGTCGCCGGTCAGGTGGTAGGCGGTGGCGTACAGGGAGGCGCGGCGCTCCCGGACGTAGGCGGTGAACTCCGCCTCCGACAGCGAGCGGCGCTCCCCCTCGGCCTCCCCGTACGCCGTTCCCCCGTGCGATCCCCCCTGGGTTCCCCCCTTGGCGGCGTCCACCACCGTCATGTAGGCGGTGTGCTGCCGCCCGGTGCCGCGAGCGCACCCCCGCCCGCTCACGGCACCGGACTTCTCTGCGGACCGGTGTGCGTGCACGTCGTGCAGACGCGTGACCACTGCGCTGGTGCTGGTGCCGTGCAGCGTGTTCATCTCGCGCCTCCCGTCGTGGACTTCCGGTGTTGCCTGTGCCGAAAAGCTTGCCGGGGCGACTTCATGGCCGTGTCCGCCGACTGTCACAGACCTGTCACAGGGGTCCGTCACCGGTGCCGCACGGTTCCTTCACAGGGTCCGGCGGCGGGGCGGGCACCGTTGTGGACCCACAGGTCGAACCGCACCCCCTCCATGGGCCAGAATGAGCCCGTGCCTTCCCTGTTGCTGATCGAGGACGACGACGCCATCCGCACGGCCCTGGAGCTCTCACTGACGCGCCAGGGTCACCGGGTGGCCACCGCTGCCAGCGGCGAGGACGGTCTGAAGCTGTTGCGCGAGCAGCGGCCGGACCTGATCGTGCTGGACGTGATGCTGCCCGGCATCGACGGGTTCGAGGTGTGCCGGCGCATCCGGCGCACCGACCAGCTGCCGATCATCCTGCTGACCGCGCGCAACGACGACATCGACGTGGTCGTCGGTCTCGAGTCGGGCGCCGACGACTACGTGGTCAAACCCGTCCAGGGCCGGGTGCTGGACGCCCGTATCCGGGCCGTGCTGCGGCGCGGGGAGCGGGAGTCGACCGACTCGGCGAGCTTCGGCAGCCTCGTCATCGACCGCTCCGCGATGACCGTGACCAAGAACGGGGAGGACCTCCAGCTCACGCCGACCGAGCTGCGGCTCCTGCTCGAACTGAGCCGGCGGCCGGGCCAGGCGCTGTCCCGCCAGCAGTTGCTGCGGCTGGTGTGGGAGCACGACTACCTCGGCGACTCCCGGCTGGTCGACGCCTGCGTGCAGCGGCTGCGCGCCAAGGTCGAGGACGTACCGTCGTCCCCGACCCTGATCCGTACCGTGCGGGGTGTCGGCTACCGGCTGGATCCGCCGCAGTGACACAGAAGCACCAGGGGGGATCACGCGGCCTGGCCGCGGCTCGCAAGGGAGTCTGGTCCGGGCTGCGCTTCACCAGTCTGCGGCTCAGGCTCGTCCTCGTCTTCGGTCTGGTCGCGCTCACCGCGGCCGTCTCCGCGTCCGGCATCGCCTACTGGCTGAACCGGGAGGCGGTGCTGACCCGCGCCCAGGACGCCGTGCTGCGGGGCTTCGAGCAGGAGATGCAGAACCGCGCGGGCGCGCTGCCGGAGCATCCCTCGCAGGACGAGTTGCAGCACACGGCGGGGCAGATGGCGAGCAGCAGCCAGCGGTTCAGCGTGCTGCTGGTCGCCGAGAACTCCGACGGGAAGACCGTGTACGCCAGTTCCGGCGGGCTGGGCGGCTTCTCGCTGGCCGACGTGCCCGAGTCGCTGCGCACCGCGGTGAACAAGGAGCAGAAGCTCACCTCGGCCAACAAGCACCCGTACCACCTGTACTGGCAGCGGACCACCGAGGACGGCACCCCGTACCTCGTGGCCGGCACGAAGGTGATCGGCGGCGGGCCGACCGGCTACATGCTCAAGTCGCTGGAGCCGGAGGCGAAGGACCTCAACTCGCTGGCCTGGTCGCTGGGGATCGCCACCGGGCTCGCGCTGCTCGGCTCCGCGCTGCTCGCCCAGGCGCTGGCGACGACCGTGCTCAAGCCGGTGCACCGGCTGGGAGTCGCGGCGCGGCGGCTCGGCGAGGGCAAGCTGGACACCCGGCTGCGCGTGTCCGGCACCGACGAACTGGCCGATCTGTCCCGGACGTTCAACAGCGCCGCCGAGAACCTGGAGAAGCGGGTCGCGGACATGGCGGGCCGGGAGCAGGCGTCGCGGCGCTTCGTGGCGGACATGAGCCATGAGCTGCGTACGCCGCTGACGGCGCTCACCGCGGTGACGGAGGTGCTGGAGGAGGAGCTGGAGTACGCGGGCGAGGGCGACGGCGAGGGCGGGAGTTTCGACCCGATGGTCGAGCCCGCCGTACGGCTGGTGGTCAGCGAGACGCGGCGGCTGAACGACCTCGTGGAGAACCTGATGGAGGTCACCCGCTTCGACGCGGGCACGGCTCGGCTGGTCCTCGACGACGTCGACGTCGCCGACCAGATCACCGCCTGCGTCGACGCCCGCGCCTGGCTGGACGCCGTCGACCTGGACGCCGAGCGCGGCATCCACGCACGGCTCGACCCGCGCCGGCTGGACGTCATCCTGGCCAACCTGATCGGCAACGCGCTCAAGCACGGCGGGTCGCCGGTGAGGGTGTCGGTGGCGCGGGCGGACGACGAGATCGTCATCCGGGTGCGGGACCACGGGCCCGGCATCCCCGAGGACGTCCTGCCGCACGTCTTCGACCGCTTCTACAAGGCGAGCGCGTCCCGGCCCCGCTCCGAGGGCAGCGGGCTCGGCCTGTCCATCGCCCTGGAGAACGCGCACATCCACGGCGGTGAGATCAGCGCCGAGAACCATCCCGAGGGGGGCGCGGTGTTCGTGCTGCGGCTGCCGCAGGACCCGTCGCCGCCGGCGGAGGATGACGACGGCTCCTCGGGAGACGAGAGCAAGGGCGAGGACCCGAAGGGACAGGTCTGATGACCGTACGCCGTCGGCCGGCACTCCGCCGAGCGGTCCTGTGGGCCGTGCCGGCCCTGCTGCTCACCGGGTGCGGCATCCGTGCCACCGAGGTGCCCACGGACTTCGGTCCGGCGCCCTCGCGGGCGCGCTGCTCGCTCGCCGATCCGGACGCGGCGGAGCGGGCCGCGCCCGGGATGCCGGTACGCGTGTTCCTGCTGTGCGGCTCGTCTCTGGTGGCCGTGGACCGGACGGTACGGGTTCCGGAGGCCGCGGCGGACTCCGGGCGGCGGGCGCGGGTGGCCCAGGGGCTGCTCGACGAGCTGGCTCAGTCGCCGTCGGCCGCGGAGAAGCAGGCCGGGTACACGACGGACGTTCGCGACGGGATCACCGTGAGCGGCCCGCGGCCGGGTGACCCCGAGGACACGCTGCGCCTGGGCACCGCCCCCGCCGACCTCACCTCGTACGCGCTCGCCCAGGTGGTGTGCACCTTCTCCGACTCGGCGGCGGCCGAGGGCGACGGCTCCGTCATCCTGGCCGGCCCCTCCGACGCGCCCGCCCGCCGCTACTCCTGCACGGACGAGGTCCGCGCCCGTCCGGGCAGCAACGAGCCTCCGTCCACCGAGGTCACCGACGGCTGATCCGGCGAAGGGGACCCTGTGACGTGGGCCGTGTGGCGCAAGCCTCACCCTTGCGTGGGAGGGGCCGGAACCGCGCGCGGCGGCGGCCGCGTCTAGGGGGGCGTGCAGCGTCATGGGTTCCTCGGCGGCAGCGCCGCGCTCCGCATCCGTGTGACAGGAAGTGTCCTCCTGGTCGCACATCTCGCGTTCGTCGCCTGGTACACGCTGCGGCCACTGGACGTGCCCTGGGTGCTGCCGCCGAACCTGCACCCCTTCGACGGCATCCGCGCCGATCTGGCGCTGGGCTGGCCCGCGGCGGCCCGGGCCATCGGCGGGTCGCTGGCACTGCTGGCGCCGCTGGGCGTCCTGCTGCCGGTGGCGGGCGGCCGGCTGGCCGTCTCCCCGCTGGGCTCGCTGCTGCGCACCACGGCCGCGGCGGCGCTGCTGTCACTGGGCATCGAGCTGTTGCAGACCGGGGTGCCCGGCCAGGTCGTCGACGTCGACTCGCTGCTGCTGAACACGGCGGGCGTGGCCCTCGTACACCTCGCCGTCGTGCCCGCGGGCCGCGCCCGGGTCCGTCGCTGGTCCGAGCGGGCGCCGCGGGAGGACGTCCCCCAGGAGGAGCCCGCTCAGGGGCGGACCCCGACGATTCCCAGGGTCGGTATCGCCCCGTAGAGCGACGCTTTGTTCCGTTCGTCTCCGTAGCGTGGAGGGCGGATGAAGGGGAAGCCGACAGGGCAGACCCGCCACACGCTGACGAAGGAGCCGCGATGTCCCGCCTCGCCCGCCCCACCCACGGCCGCATGATCGGCGGAGTGTGCGCCGCGCTGGCCCGGCGCTTCGGCACCTCCACCACCACGATGCGGGTGATCTTCGTGGTCTCCTGCCTGCTACCCGGCCCGCAGTTCCTGCTCTACCTGGCGCTGTGGATCCTGCTGCCGTCCGAGGAGAAGGCCGCGCGGACGGCGTGGTGACCGGCCCGCACCGACGGCAGGTGACGGCGCCCGATTGACGTACCTCCCTCTGGTACGCCGAAGGGGCGCACCCGGCGACACCGGGTGCGCCCCTTCCGGCGCGTCTGGGGCTGTGGGTCAGCCGCCGATCGGGAGGCCGTTGACCGGCAGGCCCTGGGTGGGCAGGCCCTTGGCGGGCAGACCGCCGAGGAGTCCGGCGACCGGCTTGGTCGGGCCCTCGGAGAGCTGCTGCTCGACGACCTGCTCGACGACCGGCTGCGCGGCGGTCAGACCCGTGGCGGAGACCTTGCGGCCCTGCTCCACGATGTTGCCGGCGCCGGGCACCACCTGGGAGACGGTCTCCGCGGGCAGCGTCCGGGCGACGGAGTCCACCGTCTGGGCGGTGTCCGGGAGCGCGGGGGCCGCGGTGGCCGCACCCGCGCCGGCGGCGGCGAAGGCGGCACCGAGGGCGGCGACACCGAGGGTCTTGGCAGCAGACTGCTTCATGAAATGCGTCCTCGAATGGGATGACGGGGATGTGAGCGGTCCTTGACCGTAAACACGCACCACCCCTCGCGGCAAACATCGAAATGCGGACGGATTGTGAAAGCCCGTCCGCATTTCCGTATTACCGTCCCCCCTCGATCAGCCCTCGCTCTCGGCGAAAGTGCTGGTGGAAGCGGTCTGCTGGAACAGCCATTCGGATTTCAGCTCCGCATATCCGGGCTTGATGACGTCATTGATCATGGCCAGTCGTTCATCGAAAGGAATGAACGCTGATTTCATCGCATTGACGGAGAACCACTGCATGTCGTCGAGCGTGTAACCGAACGCGTCGACAAGGTGCTCGAATTCACGGCTCATGCTGGTGTGGGACATCAGCCGGTTGTCCGTGTTCACCGTGGCGCGGAAGTGCAGCCGGCGCAGCAGGCCGATCGGGTGCTCGGCGTACGAGTCCGCCGCGCCGGTCTGGAGGTTGGAGCTGGGGCACAGCTCCAGGGGGATGCGCTTGTCCCGGACGTACGAGGCGAGCCGGCCGAGCTTGACCGTGCCGTCCTCGTGGACCTGGATGTCGTCGATGATGCGCACGCCGTGCCCGAGCCGGTCGGCGCCGCACCACTGGAGGGCCTGCCAGATGGACGGCAGGCCGAAGGCCTCACCCGCGTGGATGGTGAAGTGGTTGTTCTCCCGCTTGAGGTACTCGAAGGCGTCCAGGTGCCGGGTGGGCGGGTAGCCGGCCTCGGCGCCCGCGATGTCGAAGCCGACGACGCCGAGGTCGCGGTAGCGGTTGGCGAGTTCGGCGATCTCCAGGGCGCGGGCGGCGTGCCGCATGGCGGTGAGCAGGGCGCCGACGCGGATGCGGTGGCCGCCCTCCCGGGCCCGCCGCTCGCCCTCCCGGAAGCCCTCGTTGACGGCCTCGACGACCTCTTCGAGGCTGAGTCCGCCCTCCAGGTGCTGCTCGGGGGCGTAGCGCACCTCCGCGTAGACGACGCCGTCCTCGGCGAGGTCCTCGGCGCACTCGGCGGCGACCCGGACCAGGGCGTCGCGGGTCTGCATGACGCCCACGGTGTGGGAGAAGGTCTCCAGGTAGCGCTCCAGCGACCCGGAGTCGGCGGCCCGGCGGAACCATGTGCCGAGCCGGTCGGCGTCGGTCTCCGGGAGATTCGAGTAGCCCGTGGCGCGGGCGAGTTCGACGACCGTGCCGGGGCGCAGCCCGCCGTCGAGGTGATCGTGCAGCAGAACCTTCGGCGCCCGGCGGATGTGGTCCGGCGTCGGCGTCCTCGCGCTGGTCTTCGCGGTGCTCTGGCTCGTCATTTCCGCACTCTAACTCCTACGCGCGTAGAGCACCGGGCGAACGCACGGACACGGTCGAACGCGACGGCGAGGGCGGGATTCACGGCTTTACGAACCGGCCGATATGTAACGGTGACTGCGATGACGGGTGGCGTACACCCGGTCTTCTGAGAATGTTCTGCCATGGCACAGCAAGCGACGCCGGTCCGTCGGGCCCGGCTGGGGCGAACGCTCGGTCCGGAGGGGACGGCGGTGAGCGGGGTGGTGCTGCTGCTCCCCGCCGGGGACGAGGTGTCCAGCCGCAGACCGTCTCCGCTGCTGGCGGCGGCCTCCGTGCGCACGCTCGGGCGCCGGCTCGCGCGCGCGGGGCGGGACGAGGGCCTGGCCACGCATGTCGTGCACTACCGCTACCGGGGCTGGAACGGTGCGGAGGCGCACCTCGCCCGCGACGCCGACTGGGCCGCCGACGAGGCCGTACGGCGCTACGGCGACGTGCCCGTCTGCCTGGCCGGCCTCGGCATGGGCGGGCGGGCCGCGCTGCGGGCGGCCGGGCACGAGGCCGTCAACTCCGTGCTGGCGATCGCCCCTTGGCTGCCCGACGAGGACATGGCCGCGCCCCCCGAGCCGGTGAAGCAGCTCACCGGGCGGCAGGTGCTGATCGTGCACGGCACCAACGACGAACGCAGCGACCCCGAGCTGTCGTTCCGGCTGGCCTCCCGGGCGAAGAAGGCCAACCGCGCCGTGTGCCGGTTCGAAGTCCACTCCGACGGCCACGGTTTGCGGCACTACCGGGAGGAAGTGGCGGCGCTGGCGGAGGACTTCGTGATGGGCGCGCTCTTCGGGCAGTCCTTCTCCCGCCCGGTGGAGGACGCGCTGGCCGCTCCCCCGCCGCTGGGGCTGCGGATGCCGCTCGCGGTGGGGTTCGGGAAGTCGTTGCGGCGGTAGCCGCCGCGGTCAGTCCGGGAGGAGGTGGCCCCGCCTCGACAGCAGGAACTTCTTGAACGCCGCCACCGGAGGTGTGTCCGTGCGCCCCGCCAGCCAGGCCACGCCGATCTCCCGGGCCGCGCGCGGCGCCGTGACCGTCAGTTCCACCACGCCGGGGCGGGGCACCGCGGGCGGCGGCAGGAGCGCGACGCCGAGACCGGCGGCGACCAGGCCCCTCAGGGTCTCGGCCTCCTCCCCCTCGAAGGCCACCCGGGGCCGGAAGCCCGCTTCCTTGCACAGGGCGTCGGTGATGCGGCGCAGGCCGTATCCGGGCTCCAGGGTCACGAAGTTCTCGTCGGCGGCCTCGGCGAGGCGGATGCGCCGCCGGCCGGCCAGCGGATGGTCGGCGGGGACGACCAGGCGCAGTTTCTGTTCGTCCAGGCGGCGGGCGACCAGGTCGGGAGCGTCCGGGACCGGGGAGGTCAGGCAGAGGTCGAGTTCACCGGCGCGCAGACGTTCCAGCATCGCCTCGCCGTAGTTCTGGACCAGGCTGAAGCGCACCCGGGGGTGGTCGGCGCGGAAGGCGTGCAGCAGGCCGGGGACGGTCTCGGCGCCCATGGTGTGCAGGAAGCCGAAGGCGACCTTGCCGGTGGCCGGGTCGGCGTCCGCACGGACCTCCTCGGCGGCCCGCTCGACCTCGGCGAGGGCACGCTCGACCGAGCCGAGGAAGGTGCGCCCGGCGACGGTCAGCGCGAGGGTGCGGCCACGGCGGACGAACAGGTCGACGCCCAGGTCCGCTTCGAGCCGGACGAGCGCACGGGAGAGCGTCGACTGGGGGACGTTCATCTCCTGCGCGGCCCGGGTGACGTGCTCGGTGCGGGCCACGCCGGCGAAGTGCGCCAGGCGCGGCGCGAGCAGCGCGACGATGTCTTCTGTGTCACCGGAAGGTGACAGGCGTGCCTGTGAGCTTTGCTGATGCACCATGGGAACGATTATGGCCATTCCATGCATTGGACGGATGAGTCGCTGGCTCCGTACGGTCACGGTATGACTCCCGCCGATACCGGGGCGTCCACCACCGTGGGCGCCGCCGCTTCCGTATCCGCCCCCGACGTCCCCGGCACACCCGGCGGCCCCGACTCGCGCATGGCCCCGGGCGGCCCCGGCTACCGCCGGATGAGTCTCGCCCTCTTCCTCGCGGGCGTCGCGACCTTCGCGCTGCTCTACTCCACCCAGGCGCTGCTGCCGCTGATCTCCGGCGACATGGGTGTCACGGCGGGCGACGCGAGCTGGACGGTGGCCGCGGCGACCGGTGGCCTCGCGGTGTTCGTGCTGCCGATGAGCGCGCTGTCGGAGCGGTTCGGACGGCGTACGGTCATGACGGCGTCCCTGGCGGTCGCGGTGACCGTCGGGCTGCTGGTCCCCTTCGCCCCGTCGCTGCCGGCGCTGGTCGCGCTGCGCGCGGTGCAGGGCGCGGCACTGGCGGGGCTGCCCGCCTCGGCGACCGCGTACCTCGCGGAGGAGGTCACCCCGCGGGCGCTGGTCACCGCGATCGGCCTGTTCGTCGCGGGCAACAGCGTCGGCGGGATGAGCGGCCGGGTCATCACCGGCTGGGTCGCCCAGGAGTGGGGCTGGCGGGTCGCGGTCGGCGTGATCGGCGTGGTGGCGGTGGCGTGCGCGGTGGCCTTCCGGATGCTGCTGCCGGCGCCGAAGCACTTCACCCCGGGCTCGCTGCGCCCGCGCGTCCTGGCCCGCACGGTCCGCGACCACCTCGCCAACCCGCTGCTGCGCCGCCTGTACGCGATCGGCGCGCTGTTCATGACGGTGTTCGGCGGCGTCTACACGGTGATCGGCTACCGCCTGGCGGAAGCCCCGTTCTCGCTGCCGCAGGGCCTCATCGGCTCGATCTTCCTGGTGTACCTGGTGGGCACGGTCTCCGCGTCCACGGCGGGCCGCCTGGTGGGCCGCCTCGGCCGGCGCGGGGCGCTGTACCTGGGCGGCGGTACGACCGCGGTGGGCCTGCTGCTCTCCCTCGCCCCCTCCCTCCCGCTGGTCCTGCTGGGCCTGGTGCTGATCACGGCGGGCTTCTTCGCCGGGCACGCGGTGGCCTCCTCGGCGGTGAGCCGGACGGCCACGCACGGCCGCGCGCAGGCCTCGGCGCTGTACCAGTCCGCCTACTACATCGGCTCCAGCGCGGGCAGCACGGTCGGCGCGATGGCCTTCCACTCCGGCGGCTGGGCCGGGACGGTCGGCGTCGGGCTGCTGGCGGTGGTGGGCGTCGTGGCGATCACGGTGGCCGGTTCGCTGGCGGCACGGCGCACGGGCGGGGGCGTGCCGGCGCGGGCCTGAGGCCCACCTTCCTCACCTGGTCTTTTCCCGACTGCACAGGCCATTGTCAGTCCCCTGCGGTAGCTTCCGAAGTGCGAGGCGCGAAGACGCGCACGACGGGAACGCCACAGGGGTGGGTGGACGATGACCAACGGCACCGTGACGACGGAGCTGGATGCCGCGCTGGAGAAGCACCGGGTCGAGCTGACGGGGTACTGCTACCGGATGCTCGGCTCCTCCTTCGAGGCCGAGGACGCGGTCCAGGACACCCTGGTCCGCGCCTGGCGGAGCTACGACAAGTTCGAGGGCCGCTCCAGCCTCCGCTCCTGGCTCTACCGCATCGCGACCAACGTCTGCCTGGACATGCTGACCGCGGGCAACAAGCGGGCCCGCCCGATGGACCTGACCGACTCCACACCCCTCGCGCAGGCCGCCCTCTCCCCCCGCCCGGACAACACCTGGCTGGAGCCGATGCCGGACGCCCGCGTACTGCCCTCGACCGCCGACCCGGCCGAGGCCGCGGTCGCCAAGGAGTCGGTGCGGCTCGCCTTCATGGCGGCGCTCCAGCAGCTGCCGCCCAAGCAGCGGGCGGTGCTGATCCTGCGCGAGGTGCTGGCGTGGAGGGCGAGCGAGGTCGCCGAGCTGCTCGGCACGTCGGTCGCCTCCGTCAACAGCGCCCTCCAGCGCGCCCGCGCGACCCTCGCCGAGCGGGCGGAGCAGGGTGACGGGGCGGCGGTCTCGGACCCGCTGGACGAGGAGCAGCAGAAGCTCCTGGAGCGCTATGTCGCGGCCTTCGAGGGCTACGACATGACGGCCCTGACGGAGCTGCTGCACGAGGACGCCATCATGACGATGCCGCCGTTCGACCTGTGGCTGTCCGGCTCGGCGGACATCACGGGCTTCATGACGACCCTCGGCGCCGCGTGCGCGAACTCGCGGCTGGTGCCGGTCGAGGCCAACGGGCTGCCGGCCTTCGCGCACTACAAGCCGGACGAGGAGGCGGGCGGCTTCGCCCCGTGGGCGGTCCAGGTGCTGGAGATCTCAGAGGGCCGCATCACCGGGTTCCACTGCTTCCTGGACACCAAGCGGTGGTTCCCGCTGTTCGACCTGCCGCTCCGTCTCGAAGCGGAGGCCGACGAGGTCGAGAAGGGCGTGTAGCGCGGGATCGGGGTCGCGCAGCCGGATGCGGCCACCGGCCCGCCGGGCGGTGAGCTCCAGGCGGGCCAGCAGATCGACGACGGCGAGCCCCGGCGGTCCAAGACCGCCGACGTCGCAGACGACCACCCCGGCCCGGGTGCTTTCCATCAGCGCGCGCACCTCGTCGCAGAGCCGGGGTGTCTCCCCTCGGGAGACGGGCCCCGGCAGCACGAGTACGGCGGGTGTCACGGCGTCCACGTGCGGTAGACCCGGGGCGCGGCGGGAACTCATCGGTGCCCGCCATCAGAGATCACATTGACGTGCGCGCACCCTCCGCCGGAGGGTTTGCTGCATGCCCCACGTATCCCCTCCCCGCGCCCTGGCGTCCCAGGCCCGTCCGCTCGGCCTGCTTGTCGGGGAGGTTCCGTGCAGGGGGTGCTGACCGGCTTCGCGGTCATCGCGGTCGTCATCGCCGTGGGCTATGTACTCGGTCTGCGGGGCCACCTCGGCCCCCAGGGACGCGAGGTCCTGACCAAGCTCGCCTTCCACGTGGCCTCCCCCGCCCTGCTGTTCACGACCCTCGCGACGGCCGACCTGTCCGTCGTCTTCTCCAGCCGGCTGCTGGTCACGGCGCTGTCGACGGTGGCGGTGGCCGGGGTCTTCGTCGCGGTGGGCGTCGCACGGCACTGGGGCGTGGGCCGGACGACGATCGGCGCGCTCTGCTCCGGCTACGTCAACTCCGGCAACCTCGGCATCCCGATCGCCGTGTACGTCCTGGGCGACGCCTCGCTGGTGGCGCCGGTGCTGCTGTTCCAGCTGGTGCTGGTGACGCCGATCGCGGTGACGATCCTGGACCTGTCGGGAGGGGGCGGGAAGGGCCCGGTGTGGCGGCGACTGCTGACGCCGGTGCGCAATCCGATAGCGCTGGGCTCGCTGGCCGGGGTCGCGGTCGCCGCGAGTGGGCTGCGGGTGCCGGACGCGGTCATGGATCCGGTGACCTTGATCGGCAACATGTCGGTGCCGGCGGTCCTGCTGGCCTTCGGCATCGGTCTGTGCGGCTCCACGATGCCGCTGCGGGGCGTGGAACGGCGGCCGGTGCTGCTCGCGGTGGCGTTGAAGACGGTGGGGCAGCCGGCGGTGGCCTGGGCACTGGCGTCCGGGGTGTTCGGACTGCGGGGCGCCCAACTGCTCGACGTGGTGGTGACGTCGGCGCTGCCGGCGGCGCAGAACCTGTACACGTACGCGTCGACGTACGGGGTGGGCGAGCGGCTGGCGCGGGACGCGATCCTGGTGTCTACGGTGGTTTCGGTGCCGGTGTTGGTGGGGGTGGCGGCGGTGTTGGGGTGAGTCAGCGTCCAGGGAACTCACTGGTGTGCAACGTGCACTGGAAGGGCGCCGGCAACACCACCGGATCGCCGACTCTTCCTGCGTACAGGACCCGATAGGTCTCGCCGTCGGGTTCGCCGTAGCGCGTGACCGTCGGGCCGCCCGGCGCCAGGCTGTCGATCAGGAGGTACAACGGGACGCCTGCCTGGGCGTAGCCCGCGTGTTTGTGAATCCGGTCGTTGGTCGCCGTGGCCGCGGAGACGATCTCCCCGACGAGTTCGGCCTTGGACGCGGGGATCAGCTGCTCCTCTCCCGCACGCAGCAATTGCTTCGGCACCACGACCAGGTCCGGCTCGAAAAGACCGAGACGGCCGGGTACGGCGAGGGGAAGCCGCTGATAGATGCCCCAGTCTTGCGGGACCACGTCGTAGAGACGTCGCTGCACGCGTTCGGCGACGCCGTTGTGCGCGACGGAGGACAGCGGAGCGACCGTGATGAGCCCTTCGACAATCTCCGCCTTGCAGCCTTTGGGCGCCTCTGTCTGGCGCCAGACCCAGACAATCTCGTCCCACACGTTGTCGGCCAGGATGTAGTCACCCTCGATTTCCCGCATCCCGTCAGTGAACATGCCGAACGGGACCGGTGGAGGTCCACCGGTCCCGTTCACCCGATCGAGGAACCCCCTGATCAGGCGATACGCTCCCGCACCACCGGCGACGCCGTGAAGTCCGTGCCCGCCGGAGCCACGTCGTACGAACCCTCCACCGCCGCGAGGGCGTACTCGAAGCGGTCCGGGGTGTCGGTGTGGAGGGTCAGGAGGGGCTGGCCCTCGGTGACCGTGTCGCCGGGCTTGGCGTGGAGTTCGACGCCCGCGGCGGCCTGCACCGGGTCCTCCTTGCGGGCGCGGCCCGCGCCCAGGCGCCAGGCGGCGACGCCGATGTCGTAGGCGTCGAGGCGGGTCAGGACGCCCGAGGCGCCCGCCTTCACCACGTGCTGTTCCTTCGACGTGGGCAGGGCCGCGTCGGGGTCGCCGCCCTGGGCCGCGATCATGCGGCGCCAGACGTCCATCGCGGAGCCGTCGGCGAGGGTCTTCGCCGGGTCGGCGTCGGGCAGGCCCGCCGCGTCCAGCATTTCCCGGGCCAGGGCCAACGTCAGCTCGACCACGTCCGCCGGGCCGCCGCCCGCCAGGACCTCGACCGACTCCCGGACCTCCAGGGCGTTGCCCGCCGTGAGGCCGAGGGGCGTCGCCATGTCCGTGAGGAGCGCGACCGTCTTCACGCCGTGGTCGGTGCCGAGGCCGACCATCGTCGACGCCAGCTCCCGCGCGTCCTCGATGGTCTTCATGAAGGCGCCGCTGCCCACCTTCACGTCCAGGACCAGGGAGCCGGTGCCCTCGGCGATCTTCTTGGACATGATGGAGGAGGCGATGAGAGGGATCGCCTCGACCGTGCCGGTGACGTCCCGGAGGGCGTACAGCTTCTTGTCGGCGGGGGCGAGGCCGTCACCGGCCGCGCAGATCACCGCGCCCGTCCCGTCCAGGACGTTCAGCATCTCCTCGTTGGAGAGCAGGGCGCGCCAGCCGGGGATGGACTCCAGCTTGTCCAGGGTGCCGCCGGTGTGGCCGAGGCCGCGGCCGGAGAGCTGGGGGACGGCCGCGCCGCAGGCCGCCACCAGGGGCGCCAGCGGCAGCGTGATCTTGTCGCCGACGCCGCCCGTGGAGTGCTTGTCGGCGGTCGGGCGGGACAGGGAGGAGAAGTCCATGCGCTCGCCGGAGGCGATCATCGCGGCGGTCCAGCGGGCGATCTCGCCGCGGTTCATGCCGTTGAGCAGGATCGCCATCGCGAGCGAGGACATCTGCTCGTCTGCCACCGCGCCGCGCGTGTAGGCGTCGATGACCCAGTCGATCTGCTCGGCACTGAGTTCGCCGCGGTCCCGCTTGGTGCGGATGACGGAGATGACGTCCATGGCCATGAAGGCTCGCTTCCTTACTTGGTGAGGTGGTCGGGGCCGAAGGCCTGCGGGAGCATCCGGGACAGGGGGAGGATGCCCTCCGGGGTCTCCAGCAGCATCTCCGGACCACCGAACTCGTACAGCAGCTGCCGGCAGCGGCCGCACGGGACGAGGATCTCGCCGTGGCCGTCGACGCAGGCGAAGTGCGTCAGCCGGCCGCCGCCGGTGAGCTGGAGCTGGGAGACGAGGCCGCACTCGGCGCACAGGCCGATGCCGTAGCTGGCGTTCTCGACGTTGCAGCCGGTGACGGTGCGGCCGTCGTCGACCAGGGCGGCGGCGCCGACGGCGTACCCGGAGTACGGGGCGTAGGCGCGGCCCATCGCCTCGCGGGCCGCCGTGCGCAGCGCGCCCCAGTCGACGTCGGTCATTTGCCCTGTCCCTTCCGGTACTGCATGCCGTTCGCCTTCGGCATCCGCAGCCGCTGGGCGGACAGTGCGAGGACGACGAGGGTGACGACGTACGGCGTGGCGGAGACGACCTGGTTGGGGACGTCGTCGGTGGTGGCGTACCAGGCGAAGACCAGGGCGCCGATCACCACGGTGATCGCGGCCTTGACGTACTTCTTGCGGATCGCGAGCCAGATGGCGCCGGCGACCAGCAGCAGCGCGCCGAGCAGCAGCAGGGCGTGCACGTTGGCGGAGCCGCCGCGCAGGTTGAGGCTGTCGGTGTAGCCGAAGAGGCCGGCGCCGATGGCGAGGCCGCCCGGCATCCAGTTGCCGAAGATCATCGCCGCGAGGCCGATGTAGCCGCGGCCGCTGGTCTGGCCCTCCAGGTAGAAGGGGTTGGCGACGATGGAGAGGAAGACGCCGCCGAGGCCGGCCAGGCCGCCGGAGATGATCACGGCGAGGTACTTGTACTTGTAGACGTTGACGCCGAGGGACTCGGCGGCGACCGGGTTCTCGCCGCAGGAGCGCAGGCGGAGGCCGAACGGGGTGCGCCACAGGACGTACCAGCTGCCGGGGATGAGCGCGACGGCGATCAGGGTGAGCCAGGAGACGTCGGTGACCAGGCCGCCGAGCAGGCCGGCGATGTCGGAGACGAAGAACCAGTGCTGGTCGTTGAGGCTCTCCAGACCGCTGGAGAGCCCCGGCACCGAGAAGTGGCCCAGCGAGTCCACCGGCGGGGACTGCTTGGCGGAGCCGCCCTGGTGGCCCTCGAAGGCGAGGGGGGCGAGGTAGCGGGTGGCGCCGAGGGCGAGGATGTTGATGGCCACACCGGAGACGATGTGGTTGACCTTGAAGGTGACCGTGACGACGGCGTGCAGCAGGCCGCCGAGCGCGCCGCCGACGATGCCCATCAGGACGCCGGTCCACGGGCCCCACTGGAAGCCGGCCCAGGCACCGAACCAGGTGCCGAGGATCAGCATGCCCTCCAGGCCGATGTTGATGACGCCCGCGCGCTCCGCCCACAGGCCGCCGAGACCGGCGAGGCCGATCGGCACGGCGAGCTGGAGCGCGGTGGACATCTGGCTGACGTTGGTGATGCCGTTGGCGCCGGTGATCAGGCGGACGATGGAGGTCAGTGCCAGGGCACCGGCGATGATCAGCAGCAGGACGGGCAGCGAGATCCGGCGGCCGGCCGGGGCCCCGTGCTCCAGCGTGGGCTGGTTGAGGTCGGTTGCGGTGGTCATCGGCCAGCCACCTCCTTCTTGGTGTTGTCGGTGGCGCCGAGGACGTGACCGGCGGCCAGCTCCGCGCCGACGCGGCGCTGCTGGCGGCGCAGGCCCCACTCGCGGACGGCCTCGTAGGAGACGACGACCGAGAGGACGATCAGGCCCTGCATGATGACCGCGATCTCCTTGTCGTAGCCGTGGAAGTCCAGCTCGGGGCTGGCCTTGTCGAGCCAGGCCCACAGCAGGGCCGCGAAGGCGATGCCGACGGGGCTGTTGCGGCCGAGCAGGGCGATGCCGATGCCGAGGAAGCCGATCCCGGTGGGGAAGTTGAGGCTGTAGGTGTGGGTGTCGCCGAGGAGGATCGGCAGGCCCGCGAGGCCGGCGAGGCCGCCAGAGAGCAGCATCGCGGTGAGCACCATGCGCTTGGGGCTGACGCCGCTGGCCGCGGCGGCGGACTCGGAGGCGCCGGAGGCGCGCAGGTCGAAGCCGAAGCGGGTGCGGTTGAGGACGATGCCGTAGCCGATGCCGAGGAGGACGGCGAGGATCACCAGGCCGTAGATCTCGCCGGCCGCGCCCATGTCGATGCCGGGGACCCAGCCGGACTCGTGCATCTCGCCGGTGGTGTTGTTGTTGCCGATCTTGACGCCGAAGACGTCGGGCAGCCACAGGTAGCCGATGACCGAGGTGGCGATGGCGTTCAGCATGATCGTCGCGACGACCTCGCTGACGCCCCGGGTCACCTTGAGGACACCGGCGATGCCGGACCAGAAGGCGCCGGTGAGGACAGCGGTCAGGAGGAGGAGCGGGATCTGGAGGAAGGCGGGGAGGTTCGCGTGGGCGCCGACGATGGCGGCCATCATGGCGGCCAGCTGGTACTGGCCGTCGACGCCGATGTTGAACAGGTTCATCCGGAAGCCGATGGCCACCGCGAGGGCCGCGATGTAGTACATCGACGCCTGGTTGATGATCAGGACCTGGATGTCGGAGAATCCGGCCTGCTCGAACATCAGGGCGAACGGTTCGACCGGGTTCTTGCCCGAGGCGATCAGGACGATCGCGCTGAGCACGAAGGCCACGGCGAGCGCGATGACCGGGCCGGCCACCGCGAGGAGCACGCGCTCCTTGTCGAACTTCTTCATCAGCGGGCCTCGTCTTCCGCGCCCGGGCCGCCGTCGGCCGGGGTCTCTTCGTGTTCGAGGTGTCCGGAGGCGGCGCCGGTCATGGCCGAGCCCAGTTCCTCGGGGGTGATGGTGGCCGGGTCGGCGTCGGCGACCAGCTTGCCGTCGTAGATCACCCGGAGGGTGTCGGACAGGCCGATCAGCTCGTCCAGGTCGGCGGAGATCAGCAGGACGGCCAGGCCCTCGCGGCGGGCCTCGCGGATGTGGTCCCAGATGGCGGCCTGCGCGCCGACGTCCACGCCGCGGGTGGGGTGGGCGGCGATGAGGAAGCGCGGCTTGTGGCTCATCTCGCGGCCGACGATCAGCTTCTGCTGGTTGCCGCCGGACAGGGAGGCGGCGGTGACGTCGATGCCGGGGGTGCGGACGTCGTACGTCTCGACGATGCGGCGGGTGTCGTCCTGGGCGCCCTTGAGGTCGAGCCAGACGCCCTTGCTGTTGGGCTTCTCGGTGACGTGGCCGAGGATGCGGTTCTCCCAGAGGGGGGCCTCCAGGAGCAGGCCGTGGCGGTGGCGGTCCTCGGGGATGTAGCCGACGCCCTGCTCGCGGCGCCCCCGGGTGGGCAGCGCCGTGATGTCCTCGTCGAGGAAGCGGATGGTGCCGGAGTCGGCGTGGCGCAGGCCGATGAGGGCGTCGACCAACTCGGTCTGGCCGTTGCCCTCGACGCCGGCGATGCCCAGCACCTCACCGGCGTGGATGGTGAAGGAGATGTCGTCGAGGAGGGCCTTGCCGCCGGGGGCCGCCAGGCGCAGCGTGTCGACGGAGAGGACGGCGCGGTCGGTGACCGTGGACTCGGCGGTCTCGGGGGTGGGCAGCTCGCTGCCGACCATCAGCTCGGCGAGCTGGCGCGGGGTGGTCTCGGACGGGACGGCGGTGCCGACCGTCGTGCCGCGCCGGATGACGGTGATGTCGTCGGCGACGGACAGCACCTCGCCCAGCTTGTGGGAGATGAAGATGACGGACAGGCCCTCGGCCTTCAGCTCGCGCAGGTTGTCGAAGAGCGCGTCGACCTCCTGGGGCACGAGGACGGCGGTGGGCTCGTCGAGGATCAGCGTGCGGGCGCCGCGGTAGAGGACCTTGAGGATCTCCACGCGCTGGCGGGCGGCGACGCCGAGGTCCTCGACGAGGACGTCGGGGCGCACGCCGAGGCCGTAGCGCTCGGAGATCTCCTTGATCCTGCGGCGGGCCTTGGCGCCGATGCCGTACAGCTTCTCGCTGCCGAGGACCACGTTCTCGAGGACCGTGAGGTTGTCGGCGAGCATGAAGTGCTGGTGGACCATGCCGATGCCGCGGACGATGGCGTCGGCGGGCGAGGAGAAGCTCACCTGCTCGCCGTCGACCGTGATGGTGCCCTCGTCCGGCTTCTGCATGCCGTAGAGGATCTTCATCAGGGTGGACTTGCCGGCGCCGTTCTCGCCGACGAGGGCGTGGACGGTGCCCTTGCGGACGGTGAGGTGGATGTCGTGGTTGGCCACGACGCCGGGGAACCGCTTGGTGATCCCGGCGAGCTCGACGGCGGTCACCGATTCGTTGACCGCCGCTTCGGCCGGAGGGCTGCTGGACGCGTTGATGGCGCACTCTCCTGGGGACGGGGGCCGTCTACGCGCGTAGCGCCCCTACGGCATCTAAAAGCGGCGGCGGCACATCGACACGACGGGGTACGGGGAGGGTCCCGGGGGCGCCCTCCCCGTACCCCGTCGAGCGGTGCGGCCACCGCGGTTACACGCTGTTCGAGGTACTGCTGGTGATCAGCTGCTCTTGACCTTGATCTCGCCGCTGATGATCTTCTCCTTGGCCGTCTTGATGGCTGCCTGGAGTTCGGCGTTGTCCGCGAACTTCGGGTTGGAGTTCGAGAGGCCGACCTCGCCGGACTTCAGATCGCCCCGAACGATACCGGTCTCGGGCTTGCCCTCCTCGACCGACTTCGCGAGGTTGTAGACCGCCTTGGCGACGTCCTTGGTGGCCGAAGTCAGGATCCAGTCCTTGTACTTCGCGAGGGCGTCCTGCTTGTACTGGTCGGAGTCGACGCCGATCGCCCACACCTTGTTGGCGGCGGCGGCCTCGATCACACCCTGGCCGGAGAGACCGGCCGCCGCGAACACGACGTCGGCCTTCTTCTCGATCTGGCCCTCGGCGGCGGTCTCGCCCTTGTCGGGGCTGGAGAAGCCGCCCTCCTCCGCGGTCTGCGTCAGGTACTGCGAGATGACCTTGACCTTGGGGTTGGTGTCCTTGACGCCCTGCTCGTAGCCGGCCTGGAACTTGTGGATCAGCGGGATGTCCACGCCGCCCACGAAGCCGACCGTGTTGGTCTTGGTGGTCTTGGCGGCGGCGACACCGGCGAGGTAGGAGGCCTGCTCCTCGTTGAAGACCAGGTCGGCGACGTTGTCCGCCTTGATCGTGGCGTCGTCGACGATGCCGAAGGTGGTGTCCGGGTACTTCTCGGCGGTGCTCTTCAGCGCGGCGGCGTACGCGTAGCCGACGCCGATGACCGGGTTGTAGCCCTGCTTGGCCAGCGAGGACAGCCGCTGCTCCTTGTCGGCGTTGGTCTCGCCGTCGGTGGGCTCGATGGCG
>NZ_JAGMUF010000105.1:60070-88437 GCF_019049125.1 Streptomyces sp. AC602_WCS936
CCGAACTCCTTCTCCGCCTTCTTGAGGCCCGCGTGGGCGGCGTCGTTGAAGGACTGGTCGCCCTCGCCGCCGACGTCGTAGGCGATGGCGAGACCCTTGTCGCCCTTGGACTCCGACGACCCGGAGGAGGTCGAGGTGCCGCCGCAGGCGGTCAGGGCGAGGGCCAGGGAAGCGGTCGCTGCGCCTGCGACCGTGATCCGGGAAATCCGGCGCATGTCTGGTGCTCCTGTCGTACAAGCGCCGGGGACGGTTCGGGTACGGCGCTGGCTTCGCCGCAGATTAACGCGCGTAGACCTGCCTGAAAACCCCTTCTGTCCTTCTTGTTATCCGCCCGTGAGCAAGGGGGCCGGGGCGGGCGTGCGGGGCTTGCCGGACGCAAACGGGGGACGGCGGAGAGTGACGCCGGGGCGGCCCGGACGGCCGGTCGCGGCATGCCGGAGCGGGCGGGCGCCCGGGGCGCCCGCCCGCTTCGTGTGATGCTGTGCGCTGCCGCGCGGGGCTACTCCGTCTTCACCTTGATGGAGCCGGAGATGATGCCTTCCTTGGCCTTGGCCACGGCCTCCGTCAGGCCCGGGACCTCGGCGTACTTCGGATTGGCGTCGGACAGGCCCACTCCGTTCGACTTCAGGTCGAAGGTCTGGACGCCGGTCAGCGGCTTGCCGTCCTCGACCGACTTGGCCAGCGCGAACACGGCACCGTCGATGTCCTTGAGGGCGGAGGTCAGGATGTAGTCCTTGTACGCCGCGAGGGCTTCCTGCTTGTACTGGTCGGAGTCGACGCCGATCGCCCAGACCTTCGCCTTCGCGGCGGCCTCGATCACACCCTGCCCGGAGAGACCGGCGGCCTGGTAGACGACGTCGGCCTTCTTCTCGATCTGGCCCTCGGCGGCGGTCTCGCCCTTGTCGGGGCTGGAGAAGCCGCCCTCCTCCGCGGTCTGCGTCAGGTACTGCGAGATGACCTTGACCTTGGGGTTGGTGTCCTTGACGCCCTGCTCGTAGCCGGCCTCGAACTTGTGGATCAGCGGGACGTCGACACCGCCGACGAACCCGACGACGTTGGTCTTGGTGGCCTTGGCCGCGGCGACGCCCGCGAGGTAGGAGGCCTCGTTCTCGGCGAAGACGAGGGAGGCGACGTTCTTGCCCTCGACCACGGAGTCCACGATGCCGAAGGTGGTGTCCGGGTACTTCTCGGCGACCGTCTTCATCGCCGGTGCGTAGGCGAAGCCGACGCCGATGACCGGGTTGTAGCCCTGCTTGGCCAGCGAGGACAGCCGCTGCTCCTTGTCGGCGTTGGTCTCGCCGTCGGTGGGCTCGATGGCGGCGGTCTTGTAGTCGAACTCCTTCTCCGCCCTCAGCAGGCCCGCGTGGGCGGCGTCGTTGAAGGACTGGTCGCCCTCGCCGCCGATGTCGTACGCGATGGCGAGGCCCTTGTCGTCCTTGCCGCCCTCGTCACCGCTGTTGCTTTCGCCGCTGGTGCCGCCGCAGGCCGTGGCGGCGAGTGCGAGCGATGCGACCCCCACCGCGGCGCGGGTCAGTCTCGATGTCCGACGCATCTGAAGTTCCCCATTCTCCAAAGCCCCGCAGCGGGTGCTCGGTTCGGCGCAGATTAACGCGCGTAGAAACTCCTGGGAACGGGGTTCCGCGGCGCCGTTATCCATTCGTGCCGCGGAGTGCCAGGGGCGTGCCGTGGGTGTGCTTCGCGCGTGCCACGGGCGTGCGGCGCGACCTCGTGCGCTTGTGCATCAGGCTGCCCCCGGCCCGCCGGGGCCGCAACCCCGGCGGACGGGTGTGCGGCTACGAGGTCACTGCACGGCGTCGATCAGCGCCGCCGCGGTGAACATCTCCACGCCGACGGTGATGGCCGCCTCGTCCACGTCGAAGTCGCCCTGGTGGAGGTCGCGGATCACGCGTTCGCCGGGCGGGCGGACGCCGAGGCGGGCCATGGCGCCGGGCACGTGCTCCAGGTACCAGGAGAAGTCCTCGCCGCCGAGGCTCTGCTCGGTGGTCTCGACGGAGTCCGTGCCGCGCCGGGCGACCATGGCGGCCTGGAGCAGTTCGGTGCTGGTGACCTCGTTGACGACCGGGGGTACGCCGCGGACGTAGGTGATCTCGGACTTGGCGCGGTAGAGGTTGGCGATCTCGTCGATGGCGCCGACCACCAGGTCGGGGGCCTGCCGCCAGGCGTCGAGGTCGAGGCAGCGCACGGTGCCGGCGAGTTCGGCGTGCTGCGGGATGACGTTCGGCGCGTGCCCGGACTCGATCCGTCCCCAGGTCAGGGCGAGGCCGCTGCGGCTGTCCACGCGCCGGGCGACGAGCGGGGGCACGTCGGTGACGACGCGGGCGGCGGCGGTGACCAGGTCGGTGGTGAGGTGCGGGCGGGCGGTGTGGCCGCCGGGGCCGTCGAGGGAGATCTCCAGCCGGTCGCAGGCGGAGGTGATGGGGCCGACCCTGAGGCCGATCCGCCCGGCGTCCACCCGGGGGTCGCAGTGCACGGCCAGGATGCGGCGCACCCCGTCCAGCGCGCCGCCCTCGATGGCGTCGGCGGCGCCGCCGGGCAGCACCTCCTCGGCCGGCTGGAAGACCAGCCGCACGGGCCGGGGCAGCAGGCCCTGCTCGTGCAGGGCGGCCAGCACCAGTCCGGTGCCGAGGACGACGGTGGTGTGCACGTCGTGTCCGCAGGCGTGGGCGCGGTCGGGGACGCGCGAGTGGTATGCGCACTCGCTCTTGGTGTCCGGGATGGGCAGCGCGTCGATGTCGGCCCGCAGGGCGAGCATGCGGGGGCCGCCGGCCCACTGCCCCGAGTCGGTGTTGGTGCCGATGTCGCAGACGAGCCCGGTCCCGACGGGGAGCACCCGCGGCTTGAGGCCGGCCCGTTCGAGCCGTTCCTTGATCGCGGCGGTGGTGCGGAACTCCTGGTTGCCCAGCTCGGGGTGCATGTGCAGGTCGCGGCGGAAGGCGACGAGCTCGGCGCGGAGCGCCTCCGGCAGGGTGCCGGGAAGCACCGCTTCCCCGGACGGGTCGGCCTCGGTCTCTCGGGACAGGGACATCAGTTGCTTCACCCTCTGAAGGGTAGGACGCCGGGGCGGTCAACTGTCCCGCGATCAACAAAAGTTCAGCCCGTTAGGGGAAGAAAAGTTGGCCGCACGGCGCATGGGTGTCGCCGGAGGTGGGTAAAATCGCCGCCTTTCCCGCGTCGCGACGATGTCCGTTCTCCGCCTTTCCTTGCTGTATTCACGCATACCACGCCACGTCCGCCCCACGCCCGGCGGTCACCGGCCGGAGGAGGAGCCGGCCGCCCGCCACCGGCGCACCGCACCGTGGATCGCCTCCGCGACGGCGAGCACGAGGAGCGTCAGTCCCGCGAGGACCACCGGATTCACCCAGCCCGGCACGACCTCGGTGCCCGCGCCGTCCCCCGTGACGCACCGTACGCTGACCGTGAGCGTCAGCCGGGTCACGATGTCCTCGCCCTGGACGCCGTACGACGCGCACAGCTGGTCGGGGTCCAGGATGTAGTAGCCCCGGGCCGCTCCGTGCCCGTACGCGCCGAGTGCGGCCGCTCCCCCGAGGAACGCCAGCTGGGCACACGTCGTCCCGCTCGGACGGTGCCATCCCTCGCGCCGCAGCCCGGCCCGGAGCCGCCAGGCGAGCACCACTGCGGCACCCACGACGGCGAACGGGGTCACCGGCGCCGCGAGGGCGAGGATGAGCCACAGGAACATGGAATCCGCCATACCGGCCTGGACCGCGCGCGACCGTCCCCCGGTTCCTTGATCGGCCCCGCCGAACGGCTACCCGGCGCCCGCCACCGCCGACAGCCGGTGCGCACCCCGGGCCGAGCCCGTCACGCCGTTCAGGAACCCCCGGGCCCGGGGGGACGCGTGCTGGGTGAGCCAGGCGGGGTCGATGTCGCAGACGGCGACGCGGACCTCGGTGCCGGCCAGGGCGAGGGGCAGGGTGTGCACGACCGTGGAGGGGAAGCTGAGGATGGTGCGGCCGATCGGGCCGCGGCGGGCGATCAGCTCCAGGGGGAGGTCGGGGCGGACGATCTCCAGGCCGGTCTCCACGGCCAGCCGGTGGAGCTTCTCCGTGCTCTCGCGGCGGTGGGCGAAGTAGCGGGCCGCGCCGTGGGTCCTCGCCAGGCCGCGTACGGCGTCCAGGTAGCGGTCGGCGTCGACCACTCCGGTCTCCACCAGTGACGTGCCGACCATGTCGGCGCCCTTGGTGACGCGGGGCGGGCCGAAGCGGGCGCGGGTCCAGGCGAAGCCGTTCGCGGTGACGGTGACGCCGTCGGGTATGTCCTCGATCGGCATGGAGGAGAAGACGGTGACCTGGCGGTCGGGTGTCGGGGTCAGGCGGTGGCGGGCGGAGCGGGAGACGGGGGCGAAGAGGAGGTCGCGGGGGCCGGGGCGGCTGCCCTTGCGGTGCCAGCGGACCAGGCGCTCGCCGTGCGCCAGCTGGGTGACGAACTCCATCGTGGCCGTGCCGTCGTCGACGACGACGAGGTCGTGGGCGCGGGTGATGGTCAGGAGCAGTTGTACGTAGCGGGAGAACGGGTCGCCCATGACGATCCGTTCGGCCTGGCGCAGCGCGCCGGCCAGGCCGCCCACCGTGCGGAAGGGGGCCGTGGCGCCGCCGCGGGCCTCCTCCCAGCGGATCTCGTGCCCTTCCTGCCGGGCCAGTTCCGCCATGCGGCGCAGCTGGCCCCGGGTCATCGGATCGACCGGGGACAGGACCACGAGGGTGAGCTCCGCGCCGGGTGCGCGGGTGTGCGCCCACTCCAGCACGTTCAGCAGTTGTACCGGGCTCTCGACGAAGGCGAGAGTGCGGGGGCCGGCGTTCCCGGCGCGGGGGCTCATCGGTGTGGGACCGTCCCGTGGTGAGGGCGTGGTGGGGTGTCGGGCCGGGTGGTCAGACGGTGACCGGCTCGCCCGCGGCGTCGGCGATCTCCGCCTCGGCGACGACGCCGGGGACGCGGCGCAGCTTCTTCATCGGGCCGAGCTCGGAGTCGTAGACCTTCTTGACGCCGTCGCCGAGGGAGGCCTCGATGGTGCGGATGTCGCGGACCAGGCGGGTCAGGCCCTGCGGCTCGACGGAGGCGGCCTGGTCGGAGCCCCACATGGCGCGGTCGAGGGTGATGTGGCGCTCGACGAAGGTGGCGCCGAGGGCGACGGCGGCCAGGGTGGTCTGCAGGCCGGTCTCGTGGCCGGAGTAGCCGATCGGGACGTTCGGGTACTCCTGCTGGAGGGTGTTGATGACGCGGAGGTTCAGCTCCTCGGCCTGCGCCGGGTACGTCGACGTGGCGTGGCACATGAGGATGTTGTCGGAGCCGAGGACCTCGACCGCGTGGCGGATCTGCTTCGGGGTGGACATACCGGTCGAGAGGATGACCGTGCGGCCCGTCGCGCGCAGGGCGCGCAGCAGCTCGTCGTCGGTGAGGGAGGCGGAGGCCACCTTGTGGGCGGGGACGTCGAACTTCTCCAGGAAGGCGACGGCCTCGGTGTCCCACGGGGAGGCGAACCAGTCGATGTTCTTGGTCTTGCAGTAGTCGTCGATCTGGCGGTACTCGTCCTCGCCGAACTCCACGCGGTGGCGGTAGTCGATGTACGTCATCCGGCCCCAGGGCGTGTCGCGCTCGATGTCCCACTGGTCGCGGGGGGTGCAGATCTCGGGCGTGCGCTTCTGGAACTTGACGGCGTCGCAGCCGGCCTCGGCGGCGGCGTCGATGAGCTTGAACGCGTTCTCCAGCTCACCGTTGTGGTTGATGCCGATCTCGCCGGTGATGTAGACGGGGCGGCCGGGGCCGGCCTCGCGCGTGCCGAAGGTGCGGATGCGGGAGTTGGTGCTCATGGCTGGGGGTTTCCTTACTTGGACTGGGTGATCGTGGGGGATTCGAGGGAGTCGGGTACGTCGGGGAAGTCGGGTACGTCGAGTGAGGGGCCGAGGATCCAGCTCGCGATCTCCCGGATGGCGCCGTCACCGCCGGGGACGGTGGTGACCGCGCGGGCCGCGCCGCGTACGGCGTCGTGGGCGCTGGCGACCGCCACGGGCCAGCCGACGAGGGCGAAGCACGGGAGGTCGTTGACGTCGTTGCCGACGTAGAGCACGCGTTCGGGCGCGATGCCCTGCTCCTCGCACCACTGCTTGAGGGCGAGGTCCTTGCGGTCGATGCCGTGCAGCACGGGGAGCTTGAGCTTGCGTGCGCGGGCGGCGACGACCGGGTTCACTTCCGTGGACAGGATGAGCATCGTCAGGCCGCTGCGGCGCAGGGCGGCGATGCCGAGTCCGTCGCCGCGGTGCACGGAGACGAACTCCCGTCCGTCGGAGTCGATCAGCACCCGGTCGTCGGTCTGGGTGCCGTCGAAGTCGAGGACGACCGCGTCGATGTCGTCGGCGGTCGGAAGGGCGCCGGGCCGGGCGGCGTCGAAGAGGGGCGCGAGCGCACGGGCGCGGGCCAGGTCGTGCGGGTCGTCGATCTCCAGGACGCGGGCCGGGTCGGTGCGGACCAGTTCGGTGCGGCCGAAGAAGCGGTGCCGGTGCTCGCGGAAGCCGGGAGCGGCCATGGCGTAGGCGGCGCCGGTCTCCAGCAGGTCCTGGGGGCGGTCCTGGCGGCGGGGGCGGTACGACTTGTCGTGGTTGACGCCGTGGCCGCCCTCCTCCGGGCCCTCCTCGTCGGCGCCGTCGCGCCACACGAAGCCGTGGAACGGGGCGACGGTCACCGCGGTGTCGGCGCCGTTCTCGGCGACCGCGCCGGCCACCCCGTCGATGTCCTCGCGGACGATGAAGGGGCTGGTGCACTGCACGAGCAGCACCACGTCGACGGCGGCGCCGTGCAGTGCCTCGTGGGCGTCCATGGCGTGCAGTACCGCGGCCTCGGAGGTGGCCGTGTCCCCGGCGATGGCGGCGGGCCGCAGCACGACCTCGGCGCCGGCCTCGCGGGCCGCGGCGGCGATGGCCTGGTCGTCGGTGGAGACCACGACGTCCGTCACGAGACGGGCGGCCCGGCACTCGCGCACCGCGCGGGCCACCAGGGGGACGCCGCCGACGGGGGCGAGGTTCTTCGCGGGCACGCCCTTGGAGCCGCCGCGCGCGGGAATCACCGCGAGCACGCGGCGCATCGAAGCGCCTCGGCCCGCTTCCGGTTGGGACATGGACGGAACTCCTTGGAGACGGTTCGGGGCGTTCACAGCTCCCCCATCCGCCGGATGACCGGGGCCACGCGCTGGACGCCGTGGCGGTAGGCGCCGCGGGCGGCGCGGCGGACGACCTGGCGGACCGGGCCGGGTGCCTTGTCGGCGGCGGGGGCGCCCGGCAGCGGGGTGCCGTCGGGGGCGAGGTGGTGGCGGGCGAGGATGCCGGGGAGGTAACCGGGGGCGGTGACGGTCGTGTAGTACGGGGCGAGCGGGGGCAGGCCGCCGGGCCGGCCGCGCAGGGCGGCGATGCGCTCCCTGGCATGGTCGAAGGCGGTCTCGTAGGCGCCGCCGTCGGCCGCCACGCCCTGCCGGGCGACCCACTGCGCGTCGGGCACCGGGCGGTGCCCCTCGTCGAGCTGGTCCCAGGAGGCGAGGCACCCGGAGCCGACGAAGTGGTGGTTGCCGAGCGCCTCGCGCACACCGAGGTCGGTCAGGACGACCGTGGGGATGCGGCGGTGCAGGGACTCCAGGGCTGCCGTGGAGCTGATGGTGACCAGCAGGTCGGTGCGGTCCAGGACCTCGCCCATGTGGCCGTACATCAGGCGGAAGTTGGGCGGTGGGTCGACCCGCTGCACCAGCTTCTGGTACGGCAGCTCCTCGATGTGCGTGGTGTGCTCGCCGGGCTTGGAACGCAGCTTGAGCACGACTTCCCGCTCGGGGTGCCGGCGGGCGTGCCGGATGAGCCGTTCGAGGAGGTACGTACGGTCCTTGCGGTTGTCCGGCACGGAGGGCTGGGCGGCGAAGACGACCGTGTAGGGGCGTTCGCCGGCCGCGGGCTCGCCGGGGTAGGCGGCTCCGCCCAGGAAGGGCAGGGCGACCTCGGTCACCGCGGCGGCGTCGGCGCCGACCCCCTCGTACACGGCGCGGAAACGGTCCGCGTCCTGGCGGGAGTTGGCGAGGACGACGTCGGCGCCGTGGCGCAGCAGCAGGCCGTCGGCGAGCTTCTCGTAGACGACGCCGACGTAGCCGGTGACGACCACGGGCCGCTGGGCGCGGTCCTGCCAGACCCGTCCCAGGCCGTGCAGCATCGCCTGGACGCCGCCGCCGACCAGGGCGAGGACGAGGACGTCGTAGGAGTCCTCGCCGGTCGCGTGGTCCATGGCGCGCAGGAACTCGACGGCGGTCACCTCGCGGAGCGAGTCCGCGGTGACGCCGACTTCGCTCAGCTGGCGGGGCGTGGGGGTGGCTCGGCCGCGCAGCAGGTATCCGTCCAGGCGGATTTCCGTGTCGTCCGGTGTCATTCGGTTCGCGGTGAGCGCGCCCCATTTCCACCGGGTGTCGGAGTCCGCCAGGACGGCCACTCTCAGGGCCTTCGTTGCACTTGCTGGCACGCCGTAGACGCTAGGAAGCCATTTCGAGGAACCGCCCAACCGGAATCCAACAAATGGTGAACAGCACATCGCCGAATGGAGAATCGGTCCCGGACCGGGCCGGAATACCCGCCGATTCACTGATTCGCCACACGCGGTTCACCCGAAGTAAAGTCGAAGGTCGAAGTCCGGGCCGGACCGCCTTCTAGCGTGTAGGGGTGACAAAGCTCTCCGTCATCGTGCCGTTCTACAACGTGCAGCGATATGCGACAGACACCCTGAAGAGCCTGCGCGCGAACGCCGGAACGGACGTCGAGTTCATTCTCGTGGACGACTGTTCGCAGGACGAAACGCCGGAGATCGTCGAGCGTGCGGCGCACGAGCTGCCGGGCGCCGTGTACGTGCGGCACGAGCGGAACGGGGGGCTGGCGACCGCCCGCAACACCGGTATCGACGCGGCACGCGGCGAGTACCTGACGTTCCTGGACGGCGACGACTGGCTGGCCCCCGACTACTACCCGCAACTCGTCGCCGCCGTCGAGGAGCTGAGGTGCGACTTCGTGCGCACGGACCACGTGCAGTGCACCGGGCGGGCCCGCAGCATCCAGCGCGTACCCGTGGGCCGTCGCGGAGTGGTGCTGCGGCCCCGGGACGCGATCCTGCCGGCGGACCGGAGCACGTCCGTGGACTACCCGTACGCGTGGGCGGGGGTGTATCACCGGCGGCTCGTGGACCGGGGACTGCTGCACTTCACCGACGGACTGCGCACGGCCGAGGACCGGCCCTGGATCTGGCGGCTCCACCGCGAGGCGGAGTCCTTCGCGGTGGTGGGACTGCTGGGGGTCCACTACCGGCGCGGGGTCGCCTCCTCACTCACCCAGATCGGTGACGTGCGACAGCTCGACTTCATCAGGGCCTTCGACCAGGTGATCGAGGAGACGGCCGGTGACCCGGACGCCGGGGAGCTGCTGCCCAAGGCCGTGCGTACGTACTGCGCCGTCATGGCGCACCATCTCGGTTCCGTCGAAAGGTTCGAACCCGCCGTGGCCCGGAAACTGCGCTCCATGACGGCCGCCGCCCTCAGACGCCTGCCCCAGTCGGTCCTGACGGACGTGCTGGACTCGATGGACGCGCGGCGGGCGAACCGGTTGCGCAGGCTGCGCCGACGGCCCGCGCCGCTGCGGACGGTGGCCGCCTGATGCGCCGTACGACCCGGATCTTCTGCGCGTCGTCCCCGCGCGGCGCCGCCACGCTCGCCGCCGCCCTGGACGCCGGCCTCTTCGAACCCGCCGACCGGCGCCTGCTACTGGTCGCGAACGACGCGGTCAACCCGGAGACCACCCCTGCCGTCGACACGGTGCCGGGCTTCTCGCGTATCGGCGAACGCTTCGACGAGGTGCTGTCCTGGAACGAGACCATCGCGCCCTTCCACCCCGGCGGCTGGAGCCCCCGGGCCGACGACGTCCCCCTGTGGGAGCGGTACGTGCGGCGCCTGTGGGACCTCGCCGACGACGAGGTACGGCTGGTCGTCGAGTCCGTGCACACGAATCCGTCACTGGCGCTGTGCCAGTTGTTCCCCGGCGCCCCTGTGGACGTGTACTCGGACGGCCTCATGACCTACGGCCCCACGCCCGACAAGGTCCCTCCCCTGATCGGCACCCGCATCGACCGGCTGCTGTACACGGACCTGGTTCCGGGGCTCGCCCCCTTGCTGCTGACCGAGTACGGGGTGCCGCCGCAGCGGATACCGTCCGAAGCGGTCGCGAAGGCGCTCGGTGAACTCGCCGAGGACGACGGGGAGCCAACGGCCCCGCCCGGGGAGCCACCGGCCCTGCTGTTCGGGCAGTGCCTGGCGGCGCTGGACGTCCTCACCGCGGCCGAGGAGACGGAGCTGCACGTGGGCATGGTGCGCGGGGCGGCCGGGCTGGGTCACCGGCACGTCGTGTTCAAACCGCACCCGGCGGCGCACGCACACCGGTGGCCGGCCCTGGAGGCGGAGGCCTCGCGCCTCGGGGTGTGCCTCACCGTGCTGGACCCGGGCGTGCCGGACGAGGTCGCCGTCCAGTGGCTGCGGCCCGCGCTCGCCGTGGGCTGCGTCCCGACCGGGCTGCTGACCGCCGCGACCCTGTACCGGGTGCCGGCGGCCCGGGTCGGCACCGGCACCGTCCTCGCCCGGCTGACCCCCTACGAGAACGCGCTCCGGGTCCCGGTGACCGTCGTGGACGCGCTGTTGCCCGACGTGGCTGACCGGTCCGCGGTGACCGGGGGACCGGTCACGCCCCCGGACGAACGGGTGGCCGAGCTGGGCGCCCTCCTCAAGGCCGTGGCGTTCGCCATGCGGCCCAGGGTCGTCCCGGGCCTGCGGCCGGCGGCCGAGGAGTACCTCGCTCACCGCCTCGACTCGCACACCTGGCGCTATTTCAAGCGCCGCCGTCTGACCGCGCTGGGACTGCCGGGCGGTGTACCGACGCGGCTCGCCTTCCTGCCGCGCAACCCGGCCGTCCGGCGCGTCGCCCGCCGGGCCCGCGCGTTGGCGCGGCGCTGACCCGGCCGGTGGAATCGTGCCGGTCGGGCCGTGCCAGACGTCGGGGTCCGTGCCGCGTGCCGGGCCCCGACCTCGACATTCACCCGGGCGCCATCTGCGCGACCGCCCCGTGTCGCCACCGAATCCCCTGCCGTCCGCCGGGGATTCATAGCGTCCCGTCCGTTGACTCCGGGAGCACGCCTCCCTCCGGTTTCGCCGGTTCCTCCGGTTGAGAAAGGCCTCAGATGAAAGCGGCCGACCAGGCCACGGCTCCAAGGAGCCCCGCGCCGACGACCACCCCACTGATACGGAACACGGACGAAGCCCCGGGCCCGCCCCGCCGGCGACCGGGCGGAGACCGTCTGAGGGCGCTGGACGGCCTGCGGCTGCTGGCCGCGCTCATGGTGTGCCTGTACCACTTCGCGGGCAAGAACGGCGAGGTCGCCGAGTCGTGGAGCCAGTCCCCGGGGCAGATGTTCCCGACCCTGTCGCAGGCCGCCGTGTACGGCTGTCTGGGCGTGCAGTTCTTCTTCGTCATCAGCGGGTTCGTCATCTGCATGAGCAGCTGGGGCCGGAGCCTGGGTGACTTCTTCCGGTCCCGCGTGGCCCGCCTCTACCCCGCATACTGGGCGGCGCTGCTCCTGGTGGGCGCCGCGTCGCTCGCCCTGCCGGTGGTCTTCGCGCCGCTGCGGTCGGACGAGTTCCTGATGAACTTCACCATGCTGCAGCAGCCCATGGGCGTACCCCGTGTGCTCGGCGTGTGCTGGACCCTCTGGGTCGAGATGCGGTTCTACGTGCTCTTCGCGCTGTTCGTGATCTGGAAGGGCGTCACGTACCGCCGGGTGGTGATCTTCTGCGTCCTGTGGTCGCTGGCCGGGGTCTTCGCCCGGGTTGCCGACACGCCGCTGACCGACGAGCTGGTGATGCGCGACCACGCCCCGTTCTTCATCGGCGGGCTGGCGCTGTACCTGATCCACCGTTTCGGCAGCGACCTGCTGCTGTGGGGGATCGTGGGCATGTCCTTCCTGATGGGACAGCGCTACTCCGTAACCGCGCTGTGGCACCCCGGCATGAGCGGTGACTTCCACCGCAACCCGTACGTCATCCAGGCGATCGTCTTCCTCGCCTTCGCCGCCGTCGCGGTGGTGGCCCTGGGCTGGACCCGCTGGGCGAACTGGCGCTGGCTGACGGTGGCGGGAGCGCTGACTTACCCCTTCTACCTGATCCACGAGCACTTGGGCTGGTTCGTCATCCGGGTGCTGCACCGGGAATTCGGCCTGAGCCCGTATGCGACCCTCGCCGTGTCCGTCGCCGGTCTGCTGGTCGTGGCCTGGCTGATGCACCGCTTCGTGGAGAAGCCGTTCGGTCCGCGGCTCAAGCGGGCGATGACCCTGCAGGCTGCCCGGCTCGGGGCCCGCACCAGGACGTGAGCGCGCCGCCGGGACGCTTCGGTGGGCTCGTGGATCGTCGGCGCACCGTGGCGTCCCGGCCCGTGCCGGGTGCGCCCGTCAGGACCGCGCGGCACGGACGCGGCGTACCACACGGCGTACCGTGGGGTTGCGGCGCAGGGCCTGCGCGCGTACCGGGCTGCCCCCGGGCAGTCGCAGGCTGGTCAGCCGGCGCCTCTTGAAGTACTGCGGATACTCGGCGAGGTGAGCGGTGAGCCAGGCGGCCGTCTCGTCGCGCAGCCGGTGGTGCTTGCGGGCCTGCATGCAGTAGCCCACGGCTCGCACCAGGGGCGCGAGCCGGTCCGCGAGCCCGGCCAGTTCCAGGGGTTCACCGACCTGGTCCCGCTCGGCGTCGGGCAGCGCCGCGTCGATGACCGTCAGGGGCACGCGGTTGCTGTTCTCGTACGGCGTGATGCGTTCGAGGAGCAGGTCGGTGCCCACGCGGGCCACGGGGATGCCGTAGAACGCCGCGGCGGTCATCAGGCCCGTCGAGAAGCAGCCGATGACCAGCTTGGGCCGCAGGCGGGCGAACACGGTCTCGGCGAGGACGGGATCGCTGAGGACGGACAGCCGCACACCGAGTTCGTCCGCGGCTGTCTCCAGGGACCGGTTGTACACGGCGGGCGCGCTGGGGTGCGGCTTGAACAGGACGGACCGGTGGCCGGCGCGGGCCGCGGCACGCAGCATCCGCAGGTGGAGGTGCTCCTCCTCGTCCTGGGTGATGAGGTCGATGGCCGACAGGTACTGGCCGAGGAGGACGGCCGTGGGCGGGTCGTCGGCGGGCAGGCGCTCGGCGAGGATGTCCGCTCCGTCCTCGCCCAGCTCGGCGAGGACGGCGGTGATCGCCTCGTTGGGGACGGGTTCGGGCTCGACGCCGTACTCGGACAGGAGCATGGGGCGCAGCCCCGGCACCAGGTCGAGGTGGAGCACCCGCACGATGCGGCTGCTCAGGGGCAGGGGGATGCGGTTGCGGGTGGGGCCGTAGCTCATCAGACCGTCTGCGTAGACGTGGACGGGGCTGTCGGCGAAGATGTCGGCGACCGCCCGCGAGGGGTTGGCCTGGATCGACTCGCAGGCGATCTCCACCGGCTCGTCCCCGAGGTCCCACGCGAGGCGGACCGCCTTCTCCCACAGCCGCGTGTCCTGGGCGCGCGGCGACCACCCGGCGGGGTGGTGGGGACTGATGAACTCGTTCCAGGAGCGCACCTCGTCGAATTCCGGGCGCAGTTTCTCGAACCCGGCCATCCGGTCCAGCGGTGTGCCGACCTCGGGCACCGGAGCGGTGTTGCTGACGACGAGGATGCGGCGGTGGGCGGCACGCGGCCCGAACTGACCGGCGCGCAGGGCTGCGGTGACGGTCGCGGCCGCGTACTGCGTGGCCGAGAAGAACAGCTGGATCATGCCGCCACTCCCTTCATCCCGCCGCGTATGCGCCGCAGCGTGCGCACGCGTTCCTCGCCCATGCCGACAAGGGCTTCGCCCAGTTCCCGCTCGGTCATCCTGCCCAGGGCCTCGGCGGCCATCTCCCGCAGTCTGGCGTGGACGCTGCGCTCGAACCTGTCCCGGGCGAGCAGCTGGTGGGCGATGACGACGCAGTAGTTGCGCAGCGCCTTCTTCCGCAGCCGGTCCTCCTCGGGGTCGCTCGCGAGTTCGTCGAGGACGAGGTCGAAGGAACGGAAGAAGTCGAGCTGGCGCACGTCGCCGATCTGGGTGAGGGAGGTCGTCACGCCCCGCCGGTAGAAGACGCCGTGCAGACTGGCGACGGCGTAGGACTCGGCCCTGCGGTGCAGCTCCCAGATCCAGGGACGGTCCTCGGCGGTGCGCAGTCCGTCGTGGAAGCGCAGCATGCCCCGGTCCAGGAGGCGCCGGTGGTACACGCCGGCCCACGCGTACGGGTAGTCGACCATGGTGGTCTCGTCGACGGGGAGGATCGAGCTCCTCGGGTCGAGCAGCGTGTTGCGGCGCCCTTCGGGTGCGCGGTGGATCCTGCGTTCGAGGCCGGTGACCTGCACGTGGTCGGTCCGCACGAAGTCGACGTCGAGCCGTTCTGCCGCCTCCACCAGCTGCGTCAGGTGGCCCGGCGCCAGCCAGTCGTCCCCGTCGAGGAAGGTGAGCCAGCGGCCCTCGGCCACGTCGATCCCGGTGTTGCGGGCGGTGGCCAGACCGCCGTTGGTCTCGTGCCGGATCACCCTGCTGTGCTCCAGCGGCCCGGTCAGGGCCAGGAGCGCTTCGTAGGTGTCGTCCTTCGTGGATCGGTCCTCGACGAAAATGAACTCGAAGTCGTCCCGGGCATTGTTGCGGAGACTGGTCACGGTTTCCGGGACATAGGCCTCGATGTTGAAGCAGGGGACGATCACGGAAAGTTTCGGGGGGCGTCGGGTCACGCGGGCACCTGGGTTCTCTCACGGGCTCAGTCCCCCGACCCTAGGAGCTTCCCGAAATCGGCTGCCCAATACACCGGGACTGCCAGGTGAACGCGAGATGACGTCACGGCGCCATTCGGTCACCGCCGTCGGCGGGGAGGCCGGGAGCCTCCCCGCCGGGGCCGCGGTCAGTACCAGTACTGCTCGGCGCCGCCGTTGCAGCTGTAGATGATGGCCTTGGTGCCGTTGGAGGTGCCGCCGCCACCGGCGGTGGAGAGGCACTTCCCGCTCTTGCCGTTCACCCACTCGCCCGCGCTCGAGCGGTACCACTCCTGCTCGGAGCCGCCGTTGCAGGTGTACTGGACAACCTCGGTGCCGTTGGCGGTGCCGCCGCCGCTCGCCGTCGACAGGCACTTGCCGCTCTTGAGGTTGACCAACTCACCCGTGGTGTAGTAGCCCCAGTACTGTTCGTCCCCGCCGTTGCAGGTCCAGATGACGGCGTTGGCGTTGTTGCCGGTGCTGCCGCCGCCCTCGACGGAGAGGCACTTCCCGCTCTTGCCGTTCTGCCAGATGTAGAAGGTGTCGGTGGCCGCCGCGGACGCGGGACCCGCACCCAGCGACAGGGCCGCCACCGCCGTCGCGCCGGTGACCACCGCGGTCCAGAACTTCTTGCGCACGTGCACAATCCCTTCCTCTGCGAGGCGCCGCCGCCTCGTCGTGGTCCGGCCGCTCCGTCCGTTCGTCCTCTGCGGGCGGCACCAAGACTCTGGCTCATGGCGTACGTGATCCGCGCCCGCCCATTCGGACTTCGTGAGGTGAACGGGCTCGTACTCGCAGGCGAACTGCGTCGGGCCTGCCGGTCACCGGTCGGCCGTCCGGGCACTGTCGGCCCCGGAATTCCGGGGGAACCGCATCACAACGAGCAGTTCCGCACGCGGGTGACCCGGTGGCGGAAACCAGCCGTCCACCGGGCCCGCGCGCAGAACGACGAGATCCTCAGCTCGACGGATCGGCTCGACGGTCAGCCCACCGGGAGCGGAGCCGGGCCGGCCGGGGCGATGCCCGTGACGCGGAAGTTGTCGGCGTGCTCGAGCGTGAAGCGCTCCCAGCCGGCGACGCTGTCCGAGCGGGCGCGCAGCAGGTTGGCGTCGTCTCCGGTGGAATTGGCCTCGGTGGCGACGTACTTGTCGTTCGCCGTCGACCGCAGAGCGTACTTCTGACCGCCCTGCGGTACGAGCGTGAACCGCTCCCAGCCGCCGAGGGACTCGCTGCGGGCGCGCAGCATGCCCTCGTAGGCTCCGGTCTGGTTCAGCTCACTGGCGACGAAGAGACCGTTGGCCGCAGACCGGAGGCCCACCGTGGTCCCGCCGTCCCGGGTGTGGAGGGAGAACTGCTCCCAGCCCGCCACCGTGTCGGCGCGCGCCTGCAGTTTGCCCTCGTGGGTGCCGGTGGCGCTGAGGACGGTGCTCACGTACTTGCCGTTCGCCTCCGACTTCAGTGACCAGCGGGCGACCTGGACGCCGATCCAGTCCGTGATGTCGTCGAGGCGGGTCTCGACGGCACCGCGACGGGTCTCCTCGGAGCCGAAGCACCCGCCCTGCCAGGAGCGGCTGCTGATCGCGACCAGCTCGTCGGCGCCGGCGCCGGAACGGACCGCCGGGCCGCCCGCGTCGCCCTTGCAGACCGAGGCGCCTTCCTGTCCCTCGATGTCCAGCTCGGCTCCGCGGGTGCCGGTGACGGTGAAGGTCCCCGTGTGCGACCGCAGGGGTGCCCACTCGTCCGCGGTGCGTCCGTAACCGGCGACGGTCAGCTCCTCGCCGCCGACGGGCGCCTCGGCGCTGAGGGCCACCGGTGTGACGCCGTACGCCGGCGCGGACAGCCGGGCCAGCACGAGGTCGCGGTCGGTCCGGGGGACGAGCTCCACGATGTCGCGGACCACACCGGCCGTGGTGGTCAGGTCGGTGCGCCCGACGGTGACCTTGGCCGGCCGGGACGGCGGTCCCGCGGGGACCGAGGACGGCTGCGCGGGGTCCTCGGCGAAGCAGCTCGCCGCGGTGACGATCCACCGGGCCTCGACGAGCGCGCCGGAACAGGCGCGGTCCGTGTCACCTATCTCGATCCTCGCGACGTAGGACTTCTCCCCGTCGCCGACCGGGTCTCCCACGGTCGCCCGGGCGGGAGCGGCGGCCAACGTCCCCGCCGCCACCAGCACGGCGGCGAACCAGACGCCGGGTCTCACATTCTTTGTCATGCTCGTCATGTAATCGCCAATTCCTTAAATCGGCCTGTACCGGAGATGGCCACGAGAAGCTCTTCACCGCGACCAGGAGGTACTCTCCCGGTCACACTGGGTCATTAGTGTGATGTTCCTTCGATGAGATCGCGCGTGCCGCTTACGTGGTGAGCGTCGAGGAGGCATCCTCGGGCCATGGCCACTGCGCAAGAGACGCACACGTACCCCGGCGACCTGAACGACGTACCCGGCTGGTTCTGGCCGCTCGACCAGGTTCTGTTCTCCTGGTTCCTGGAGCGTCAGGAGCAGCGGGGCACCGAGGGCGACCTGCTCGAACTGGGCGCCTACATGGGCAAGAGCGCGATCCTGCTGGGGCACCACCTGCGGGACGGCGAGACCCTCACGGTCTGCGACCTGTTCGGGACCGAGCCGCCGGACGCGGCCAACCGGGCGGAGGCGGCGAAGTCGTACTCCACGCTCACCCGGCAGGCCTTCGAGCGGAACTACCTCTCCTTCCACGACTCCCTGCCGGCGATCGTCCAGGACGTCAGCTCCACGATCACCGACGAGGTCGCGCCCGGCACCTGCCGCTTCGCCCACATCGACGCCTCGCACCTGTACGAGCACGTGCACGGGGACATCGGCGCGGCCCGGGACCTGCTGCTGCCCGACGGCATCGTCGTCCTCGACGACTTCCGCAGCGAGCACACCCCGGGCGTCGCGGTCGCCGCGTGGGAGGCGGTGCTCAACCGCGGGCTGCGCCCCGTCTGCCTGAGCAGCCAGAAGCTGTACGGCACCTGGGGCGACCCGGAGCCGGTCCAGGAGGAGCTGCTGGCCGCCCTGCGCGGGCGCGACGACGTCACCGTGACCGTGGAGCAGGCCGCGGGGCACCGGCTGGTCCGGGCCCGCGCCAAGGGGAAGCGGATGGAGCCGCCGTCGCTGCCGTCCTCGCGGCACCCGGCGCCCGCGCCCGCCCCCTCGGCCCCGACGCCGCGAGCGGAGGCCAAGCCCGCGCAGGCCCGGCCCGCGCAGACGCGTCCGCCCCGGCCGCGGACCCCGCGCGACCGCGCCCGCCGGCTCGCCCTGGACGTGCTGCCGCCGGTCGTCACCCGCGCGGTGCGTCGGTACCGGGCGGCACAGCGGGCGAAGACGGGTGCCACGGCCCGGAACACGGGCGGAACGGGTCAGTCGAGGCCGTAGGCCGCCCCGATTCCCGCGATCACCAGGGCCAGCCCTTCCTCGAAGTGCCGGTCGTAGTCGGTGAAGATCTCCGCGCCCGCCTGAGCCGTCAAGGGGTAGTCGGCCATCAGGCGGGCGCGTTCGTCCAGGTCGTAGCCCTCCCGGCGTTCGCCGGGCAGGGGGTGCACGCCCTGTTCCTCGGTGACGAAGCCGAGGGTGAACAGGTACGCCGTCGTGGTCGCCCGCACCGCCTGGGCGAGGGTGAGGCCGGCGGCGGTGAACAGGCGCAGGCCGTCCTCCATCTGCTCGGCGTGCACCAGGCCGGTGAAGCGTGAGCCGCTGAACACCTTGGCGCCGTCGCGGTAGCCGAGCAGCGCGGCGCGCAGGCCCCGGTTGGCCTTGAGCAGCCGCTCCCGCCAGGTGTCGGCCGGGTCGAGGGCGGTGCCGGCGACCATCCGCCGGAACATCTCGGTGGCCATCTCGTCGAGCAGGGCCTGCTTGTCCTTGAAGTGCCAATACAAGGCGGGTGCCTTGACGTCCAGCTCCCTGGCGATGGCGCGCAGGGTCAGGCCGTCCAGACCGACCTCGTTCAGCAGTTTCAGCGCCGTGTCCGCGACCCGTCGGCGGTCGAGGGGAGCGCGTCGTTCCGTACCCACGCTTGACAGCTTAACGGCGTTAAGTCCATTCTCGGAGCCAAGCAGCACTTAACGCCGTTAAGGAGCGTGGCATGGAGACGGTGACGGACACGGACGTCCTGGTCGTCGGCGCGGGCCCCACCGGTCTCGCCCTCGGTGTCGACCTGGCCCGGCGCGGGGTGGACGCGCTGGTCGTGGAGCGCGGGGCGGGGCTGTTCCCCGGCTCGCGCGGAAAGGGCATGCAGCCCCGCACGATGGAGGTCTTCGACGACCTCGGCGTCGTGGCCGCGATCCACGCGGCGGGCGGGACCTACCCGGTCGGCATGGTCTGGCAGAACGGGCAGCGGGTCGGCGAGCACCAGATGTTCGACCCGGCCGAGGCGAGCGAGGACTCGCCGTACGACGAGCCGTGGATGGTGCCGCAGTGGCGCACGCAGGAGATCCTGCGGGACCGGCTGGAGGAGCTGGGCGGCGCGGTCGCCCTCGGCCGTGAGGTCGCCGGCGTCGAGCAGGACGCGGCCGGCGTCACCGCGCACCTCGCCTCCGGCGCGGCGGTCCGCGCCCGCTACCTGGTCGCCGCCGACGGCGGCCGGTCGGCGGTGCGCCGGGCCCTGGGCATCGGCATGACCGGCGAGACCGTGGACCCGAGCCCGATGCTGGTGGCCGACGTGCGGATCGGCGGGCTGGACCGCGACCACTGGCACGTCTTCCCGCCCGCCGACGGCAGCCCGCACTTCCTCGCCGTCTGCCCGCTGGCCGGCACCGAGGACTTCCAGGTGGTCGCGCGGTTCCCGGAGGGCGCGGGCGTCGACCTCACCGCGGACGGTGTCCGCAAGGTCGTCGCGGACCGCTCGCACCTCGACCCCGAGGACGTGACCGAGGTGCGCTGGGCCTCCGACTTCCGGCCGCGCGCGGCCCTCGCCGACCGTTTCCGGGCGGGCCGGGTCTTCCTCGCCGGGGACGCCGCGCACGTGCACTCACCGGCGGGCGGACAGGGCCTGAACACCAGCGTCCAGGACGCCTACAACCTGGGCTGGAAGCTGGGCGCGGTGCTGTCGGGCGAGGCTGCGGCCGGGCTCCTGGACAGCTACGAGGAGGAACGGCGCCCGATCGCCGCGCGGATGCTCGACCTGTCGACCGGCGTCCACCGCGGCGAGGTGCGGCGCGGTGGGGCGACGCGGCAGCTGGGGCTGGGGTACCGGGGGTCTTCCCTGTCGGAGGACACACGGGCGGCGGTCGCGGAGGGCGCGGCGCGGGCCGGGGACCGGGCGCCGGACGGGAGTGTCGATGGCGTGCGGCTCTTCGACGCCTTCCGGGGGCCGCACTGGACGCTGCTGGCGCTGGGTGTCGAGCTGCCTGGTGGTGCGGTGGGAGCGTCGGTGCGGGTGGTACGCGGGGCGGCGTACGGGGCGTACGGGGCGGGGGTGTTCCTGGTGCGGCCGGACGGGTACGTGGGGTGGGCCGGGGACACGCCGGAGGGCCTCGGGGGCTACCTGCGCCGGTTCGGGCTGGGCGGCTGAGGTCCGAACCGGTTCCCGTCGGGGTCAGTCGTCGCCGTCGAGGAGGGTGTCGACGGGGAGGGTGAGGGTGACGCCGACGGATTCGGGGATCGGGACGTCCTGACCTCGCTTGAAGCGCCGGGGGTCGGGGTATTTGCCGTCGGCCGGGTCGGTGTAGAGGAGGACCTCGTCGTGGTGGCGGTCGGCAATGACGTAGACGGGAATACCTGCCCTGGCGTACGTCCCGACCTTGATGGCTGTGTCATTGGACCAATTGGTGGAGGTCACCTCGAGGACCAATCGGAAGACGTGCGGCGCGTAGCAGTTCTTCTCCACGACCGCGTCCCTGTAGACGTCGTCGACCACGGAGAAGTCGGGCACCGCGTAGTCATCGGGCCCTGTCGGCAACCACAATCCGATGCCACCGAGGTATCTGAGCCCCGCCTGCCTGGCGCCGACTCGGGCGAACTCCTCTACGAGCCAGGTCAGCGACTCCTGGTGCGGACCGTCCGGCGGCGGTGTCACAACGATGCTCCCGTTGAGGATCTCTACCCGGTGACCGGGCAGCTCCTCCCAGAGGTGGTCAGCAGCATCGGCAAGCGACGACTCGTGCATCATGACAGCCACGGCACCCTCCTTACGGGAACACCCTCCACGAGCCTAACCAGGAAGGTGCGCTTTTCGCCCCCGATCACCCATCCGAGGTAATAACCCGGCTCAGCAGGCGTCAGAAGGCATCCGACGGCACATAAGTCCCCCAAACCTCCCGCAACGCGTTGCACACCTCGCCCACCGTCGCCCGGGCCCGCAGCGCGTCCTTCATCGGGTACAGGACGTTGTCCTCGCCCTCGGCCGCTTTCTTCAGTGCCGCCAGTGCCGTGTCCACCGCCTGCTGGTCGCGCTCCGCGCGGAGCCTCGCCAGGCGTTCGGCCTGCTGGGCCTCGATGGCGGGGTCGACGCGCAGGGGCTCGTACGGCTCCTCCTCGTCGAGCTGGAAGCGGTTGACGCCGACGACGACCCGCTCGCCGGAGTCGGTCTCCTGGGCGATGCGGTAGGCGCTGCGCTCGATCTCGTTCTTCTGGAAGCCGTGCTCGATGGCGTTGACCGCGCCGCCCAGGTCCTCGACCTTGCCCATCAGCTCCAGCGCCGCCGCCTCGACGTCGTCGGTCATCTTCTCGACGACGTAGGAACCGGCGAAGGGGTCGACGGTCGCCGTCACGTCCGTCTCGTAGGCCAGGACCTGCTGCGTCCGCAGGGCGAGCCGGGCCGACTTGTCGGTCGGCAGCGCGATCGCCTCGTCGAAGGAGTTGGTGTGCAGGGACTGGGTGCCGCCCAGGACCGCGCCGAGGCCCTGCACGGCGACGCGGACGAGGTTGACCTCGGGCTGCTGGGCGGTCAGCTGCACGCCGGCCGTCTGGGTGTGGAAGCGCAGCATCAGCGACTTGGGGTTCTTCGCGCCGAACTCGTCCTTCATCACCCGGGCCCAGATCCGGCGGGCCGCGCGGAACTTGGCGACCTCCTCCAGGATCGTCGTACGGGCCACGAAGAAGAAGGACAGGCGGGGCGCGAAGTCGTCGACGTCCATGCCGGCGGCGACCGCCGTGCGCACGTACTCGATGCCGTCCGCGAGGGTGAAGGCGATCTCCTGCGCGGGCGAGGCACCCGCCTCGGCCATGTGGTAGCCGGAGATCGAGATGGTGTTCCACTTCGGGATCTCGGCCCGGCAGTACTTGAAGATGTCCGCGATCAGGCGCAGCGACGGCTTGGGCGGGAAGATGTACGTGCCCCGCGCGATGTACTCCTTCAGCACGTCGTTCTGGATCGTGCCGGTGAGCTTGTCCGCGCTCACGCCCTGTTCCTCGGCGACGAGTTGGTAGAGCAGGAGCAGCAGCGCGGCGGGGGCGTTGATCGTCATCGACGTGGAGACCTTGTCCAGCGGGATCCCGCCGAACAGCACCCGCATGTCGTCGACCGAGTCGATCGCCACGCCCACCTTGCCGACCTCGCCGCTCGCGATCGGCGCGTCGGAGTCGTGGCCCATCTGGGTGGGCAGGTCGAAGGCGACCGACAGACCCATGGTGCCGTTGGCGATCAGCTGCTTGTAGCGGGCGTTGGACTCCGTCGCGGTGCCGAAACCGGCGTACTGGCGCATCGTCCAGGGCCGGCCGGTGTACATCGACGGGTACACGCCCCGCGTGAACGGGTACTTCCCCGGCTCGCCCAGCTTCTCCGCCGCGTCCCAGCCCGTGAGGGCGTCGGGCCCGTAGACCGGTTCGATGGGCAGTCCGGACTCCGACTCGCGCGCCATGGTGTGTTGCCTCCCGCTGAGCACATGCTCGAACTGTTCGATCTACTCGTCAGTTACTCGCCAGTACAGGCCGACTCTTTGACGGACTGTATCGGCGCACGCACCACCCGTGGAGGGGCGCACGCTGGGACCTTGCTCACAACTTCGCTGCGGTCCCGGTCACAACGATGCCGCGCCGTTCGCGGCACGTCATCCGCGGGGAACATCTCAGGGGACGCCCGTGCGGGGCGGTGAGACGGCGGGGGGTCGTGATGCGTAGGACGGGCATGGGGAGCGTGGGCGGTACCGGGAGGGCGTTCGCCGTCGCGCTGGGGGTCGTGCTGGCGGTCGGCGGCTGCACCGTGCAGGGCACGGGTCCGGACGGCAAGGGGCGCGCGCCGGTGCGCATAGACGTCACCAGCGCGCCGCCGGAGGGATCGGGGAAGCGGGACACGCCGCAGGGCGCGAAGGAGATTGCGGGCGGGCCGAAGCGCACACCGGCCGGTGACCGGCCGCCGAGTGCGCCGCCCGCCCGGACCGTGGCCCCGGTGCTGTGGCGGCCCGGCGACAGCGGCCGGGACGTGCGCGAACTCCAGGCCCGGCTGCGCCAGGTCGAGTGGCTGGCCGACGGCCCGACCGGTGCGTACGACGACCCGACCGAGCGGGCGGTGAGCGGCTTCCAGGGCAAGCGCGGGCTGCCGAGGACCGGCAGGACGGACACCGTCACCTGGCAGCGGCTGCTGGACATGACGCGCGAGCCCGGCAAGTGGGAGCTGTATCTGATGGGCGGGCAGCCGGCCGACCCGCCCGACCCGCGCTGCCTGACCGGCCGAGTGCTCTGCGTGAGCAAGACGAGCCGGACGCTGCGCTGGATGGTCGACGGGCGGACCGTGTCGACGATGCCGGTGCGGTTCGGCTCGCAGTACACGCCGACCCGCGAGGGCGTGTTCCACGTCTACTGGAAGTCACGCCACCACGTCTCGACGCTCTACGACTCGCCCATGCCGTACGCGATGTTCTTCAGCGGCGGCCAGGCCGTGCACTACTCGTACGACTTCGCCGTCCGCGGCTACGCGGGCGCCTCGCACGGCTGCGTCAACGTGCGGGACGAGGCCGCCGTCGCGGAGTTGTACACCCAGGTGCGCGACGGCGACAAGGTCGTCGTGTACCGGTGAGGCGCCGAGGAGCGGAATGGGGCGCGGGCGGGACCGGGGGAACGTGTCCCGCCCGCGCCGAGGTGCACGAGCCGTAGGTACGGGGGGAACCCCGGCTCGGTGCGAAAGCCGATGACCAGTCGGCTCACTTATTACTGCGCCCTGGCGGCCGAAAGTGTCACACCCTCGCTAGAAAAATCTGTCTGCCTAGGAAACGCGCAGGTCAGACAGGGTGTCGCCGAGGGCGGGCCAGTGGTGCGGCGGATGTGTGGGGCCCTGCCGGTGGAGGCGCGGGAGGACCGGGAGGGCGTGCGGGCCGTGGTGCCCGGCGGGCGGGGCTATGTGGCCGCCGTCGTCGTCATCGCCCTTGCCGTCCTTGTCGCCGCCGCCTTTTCCACCGCCCTTGCCACCTTTGCCACCTTTGCCGCCCTTGGACCCTTTGCCGTCCTCGCCGTCGTGGCCGTCGTGGCCGCCCTTGTCCCCCCGGCCTTCCTTGTCGCCCTTGCCGCCCTTGCCGCCCGCGTCCTTGTGCGGCTCCCGTTCCCGCGCCGCCTCGCCGGCCTCCCCCTTGCCCCCGGCATCCCGTCCGGTGTCGCGGTCCCGGGCGTCGGTGGCGGAACCGGAGAGGAGGTTCCGGCAGTACTTGCCGATCTTCGAGGAGCTCCCGGCGGCCTCCTTCAGGGCGTGCCTGCGGGCGTCGTCGACTTCCCGGCCGGCCCGCGCGTCGCGGCAGGCCGCGGCGAGGGCCTGCCGTCCTCCTCCGGAGCCGCCGGTCCCCCGGTCCCCGGAGTCGGTGTCGCGGTCCTCGTCCTCGCCGTCCGCCCGCTCGTCGCGGTCGGGTCCGCCGGTCGTGGGGCCGCCCGGCACCGAACCGCCCCGTACGCCGGCCGGCGGCGAGGGCGAGGTGAGCGGGCGGTCGGGGGACGCGGCCGCGGAGACGGTGGCGGCGGGGTCCGGTCCGGCGTCGCCGAACGGCTGCGGCAGGACTCCGGTTCCGGCCGCCACCGCGACCCCGCCGACCATGCCGACGGTCAGTGCGGCGATCAGCCCGAGGCGCAGCGGACGGAACCGCCCGGGGCGCCGGGCGGCCTCGCCGCGCGGGCCGATGCGGATCAGCCCGGCGTCGGCGGGCGGAGCCGAGGCGCCGCGCCCGAGCCCGGCCGGCGCCCCCGCCGCCTCGTCGGCCCGCTCGGCGCGCACCTTGCGGAAGGCGGCCAGCGCGGCGGCCTCGCCGGGGAGTTCCTCGCTGGTCGGCACGGGTGGGGCGGTGAGCGCGCCCAGGGCCTCGGCGAGCCGTTCGGCCCGGTCGCGGGCCGCGGGGTCGACAGCCTCCAGTGACTCTCCGCGCAGCAAGATCTCCGCCGTTTCGCGGTCCAGCCACCTGTCCTGCTCGTCGGCCATCACATGTCCTTCTGCGTCCGCGCACGCGTATGCGTCACACTCGCGGACGTCACCGCACGGCGGTGCGGTTCTCGCTGGGGCGGCAGGGCGTCGAGCCCGCCGCCCGATTCCGGATCGCCGCCGAGGAGTTCGGCCAGCCGCTTCAGACCGCGGTGCGCCGCCGTACGGACGGCACCGGGCCGCTTGCCCAGTGTCTCGGCGGCGCTCTTCGCGTCGAGGCCCACCACCACGCGCAGGACCACCGCCTCGGCCTGGTCCTGGGGCAGCCGGGCGATGAGGGAGAAGGTGCTGTCGGTGGCCAGGGCTTCCAGGGCCTCGCCCGCGGTGTCGGAGTCGGCGGGCTTGCCGGTCAGCTCGGTCTCGTCGCCGCCGATCGCGGGCCGGCGACCGCGCATGCGGATGTGGTCCAGCGCCCGGTTGCGGGCGATACGGGCGGCCCAGCCGCGGAACCGGTCGGCGTCGCCGTCGAACCGTTCCAGGTCACGGGCGATCTGCAGCCAGGCCTCGGACGCCACGTCCTCCGCGTCCGGATCGCCCACCAGCGTCCGCACGTATCCGAGCAGTCGCGGGTGCACCGCGCGGTAGACGGTCCGGAACGCGGTCTCGTCCCCGTCCTGCGCCGCCCGTACCGCGGCGGTCAGCTCCGCGTCGTCCCCCAGCACCGAGAAGGCCTTTCTGCGCCCTGAACCGGCGCCGCTCTCGCGGACGTGGTCCTCGCCGTCGTGGTCCTCAATGGATGGTCGCGGTGGTCTCCCGCGACCCCGTCGCGGGAGCGAGCCCCCCGCTGCATCGGCGCGAATGGCACGTTACGTCTTGAAACCACCGCTCGTCCATGTCCCCATCGCATTGCCGTACAAGATGCAACTAAGCCGTGACGCGGTGGGGTGTGACAGAAAACGCACCCGCGGCGCTGTAGGGAGTACGGGCCGCCGCGCGGCCCGTGCCGCGCGACGGCCGGGGCCTCTCCTGTGGGGGGTGGCGGCCCCGGTCGTCCCCGGCGCCCCGGTCCGACCGGGGGTTATTCGTCCGTCCCGGGTGCCGGATCGGCCCGCCCGGCGGAGCCGCCCGCCGTGCCGTTGCCCGGGTCCTGGCCGTTCCCGCCGACCTGCCCGTTCCCGCGGGCCGCGCCCGCCCCGTTCGCAGGTCCCCTCGTCGGTTCCGGGGTGACCGGGACGGCCGGGGGGACACGCTCGTCCACGGCATTTCTCCGGGGGTCCGCGGCACGCACCTCGGCGCAGTGGCCGGCGACCTCCTCCTCGCCGCCCGCCGCCGCGACGAGCCTTTCCCAGACCGCGGCGTCCAGCGCCTTGCCGCGGCCGTCCAGCCGCTGGAGGGCACGGCATGCCGCCTCGCTCCCCCGGGCGGAGGCCGGGTGACCGGCCCGGGCGGAGGCGTCCGGCGGAGTCCTCGGGGGAGGCGGTGTGGGGACCGGCCGGACCTCGGTACCGGTCACGCCGCCGGCGCCCTCGCCGCCCCCGGTCTCCGTGGTGGCGGACGGAAGCGGGTCGTCCGGCCGGGCGCCGTCGGCGGCGGAGCCCCCCGCGCCGATCGCCGCGTAGGCCACGCCGCCCAGGGTGAGGCTCGCCAGCAGCACCGACAGGGCGGTCTTCAGCGGGCGTCCGGCGCGCCGCCGCTCGCGCGGGCGCCAGTCGTCCCGTCGGCGGGTGCGCGCCGCCCGGCCCGGTTCCGTTTCGCGGGCCGTGCGGAACGCGGCCACGGCCCGCCGTTCGCCCTCGGCGTCGACGTGGTCCCGCCGCAGGGCGGCGGCGAGCAGGGCCTCCGTCCCCGGAGTGCCGTGGTGGCCGGGGCGGGGGCCGGTGCCGCCGTCGCCGTGCTGCACACCCATGTCCGCCTCCGTTCCCGCTCGGTCCGCCGGGCCGGCGCCGCCCGTGCCCGTCATGTCGACTCCCCCAGCGTCCTGGGCACGCCATCCGTCACACCGTCGGCGCCCAGTTGCCGTGCGAGCCGCTTCAGCCCCCGGTACGTCGCCGTGCGCACCGCGCCCGGCCGCTTGCCGAGGACGCGCGCGGCGGCGGGCCCGTCGAGGCCGACGACGACCCGCAGCAGCACGGCCTCGGCCTGGTCGCGGGGCAGCCCCGAGATCAGGGTGAGGGCGGCCTCCGTGGACAGCGTCTCCAGCGCCTGGTCGTGCGTCGAATGCGGGCCGGGCAGGTCCAGGACGCCCTGCTCCAGCGCGGCCGGCCTGGGCCGTACCTTCTGGCGGCGCAGGTGGTCCAGTGCCCGGTGCCGGGCGATCGTCGCCGTCCAGCCCCGGAAGCCGGCCCCGTCGCCCCGGAAACGGCGCAGGTCGCGGGCTATCTCCAGCCACGCGTCCGACGCGACGTCCTCGGCGTCGTCCCCGACCAGCCCGCGCAGGTAGCCCAGCAGGCCCGGCTGCACGAGCCGGTAGGCGACCGCGAAGGCCGCCTCGTCACCGTCCTGGGCCCGCGCGACGGCCGCGCCCAGTTCCCCGTCGTACGTCTGCACGCGGCGGGGTTCCCCTCGCTGGCCCAAGAACCGTCCTAGTTCGTACCGAGTCCTCGCGTGCTCGGCTGAGCCCGCCCCCACGGTCATCAGCGTCGGCGCGCACGGAAGTGTCACAGGCGGCGGTTCAGCCGTCGGCCGCCGCGTCCCGGCACAGCAGCCGCAGCGAACCGTCACCGGCGAAGCAGCGGCGGGCCTCGTCGATCGGGTCCCACAGGCGGCCGTCGGGGGTACGGACCCAGTGGTCGCCGCCGGTCGCCCACCACTCGCCGCCCGCCTCACGCACGATCACCTCACCGGCGTAGGCGCCGAGTCCGCGCAGCACGGGCTCCACGGCGGCGTACGGCGTTCCCTCGCGCCGGATGCCGTCGATGACGCGGTCGACGCGCCACAGACTCTGCGCCGAGTGGTCCAGGCGCAGCCGGGCGCCCTCGCGCAGGGCGGCCACCGCGTCGGCCGCCCACCGCACCGGCTTGGCGGCGGCCGGTGGCCGGGTCTCCTGACGGGTCGTCGGTCCGCTGGTCACAGTCGTCACACGGGCTGTCGTCACACGGGCTAGATGTGCTGATCGGACAGGTTGGTGACGCGGCTGGCTGGTGTTTGGCCGCCGATTCCGGTGTGGGGTCGGTGGTAGTTGTACCAGTCCAGCCAGCCGGGA